>DAIQNC010000150.1:2639-4563 GCA_036788655.1 Ktedonobacteraceae bacterium | reverse complement strand
AAACGAGGCATAGAGGTTACGCGCAGTATAGACAGCCTGTGATGAGACCCACGCCGAGAATTGCTCACTTTCCGCATCATAATCGAACATGCAAGCACGTGGTTCCAACGAACTTGGAGCCACACGTTGATTGACGATACGAAGTCGCACCGTTTGCTCGGCCTGCTCAAATGCTTTTTGAATATCACCACCGCCTACCCGATGGCGAAATGCGATGTTGGAGCCAAATTCGTCGTAAAGCAGTGGGGCATCGGGAGCAAGTGCCGCTTCTGGATCGGTCACAGACGGAAGCGGCTCATAGTCGATATCCACAAGATCGCGTGCATCCGTTGCGGCATAGAGCGTCTCGGCAAGTACGACTGCCACCGGGTCGCCGACGTAGCGCACGTAATCAGTTGCCATCGGGCGTCGCTCTGGCTTCTTCAAGTCAGGCACAGGTATCGTATCGAGAGTACGCATTCCCTGTACCAACTCTGCACCTGTGAAAACAGCAACCACACCGGGAACAGCACGAGCAGCATCCAGTTCGATGTTCAGCACTTTTGCATGAGCATAGGGGCTACGAACCACGACCATAGTTAGAGTAGCAGGGCGGTCTTCTGCTGGTCGCATGTCATCGACGTAGTGGGAACGGCCTGTAATCAAACCGAAGTCTTCGATGCGGCGTTCGAGTCCTTGAGGAATTGTAGTCTCTATCATGAACGATTTTCCTTTGTAGCAGGTCTATACTTCTTTGCGAAGATACATTACCACATCTCAAGACTTCTATTCAAAAATATCTGTAACACGATGATGATAAATTTTCATAAATGGATTCGAGAATTATGTAGGGACAGATTCATCACGTCCGTGTGACCCAATCAGTCATCGACATGCGGACGTGATGAATCTGTCCCTACATAATTCTCGAATCTGCTTGACAAAGTTCATTATCACGTCGTCCCCTGGCATTCCGCCATCAAAATGTGATACCATGAACAGGAATATATATGAGCCACATCAAAAGAGAGTTTTCCGCATGAAAGTCAAAAAACAGCTTATTTCTTTACCTTCTATAAACACGCCTACCACATCATCCACATCACCTGAAAATATTCTCCCTATCGGTCTCGTCCTGATGTCGATTAGTTCGGTGCAGGTTGGGGCGGCACTGGCAAAGACACTGTTTCCTGTCATTGGGCCATTCGGCACAGTCACATTGCGCGTTGTAGCGGCGGCACTCATTTTGCTCCTCGTCTGGCACAAGTCGTTACGCAAAAACTATGGGTGGGCGGCCTATCGGAGCGCGGGATTCCTAGGACTGATACTCGCCGTCATGAATCTCTCATTTTATGTCTCTATCAGTCAAATACCGCTTGGCATTGCTGTAACACTGGAGTTTGTTGGACCGCTGACGCTGGCGGCTATTCTCTCGCGTAAACTGGTCGATATTCTCTGTGTCGTACTTGCTGCATGTGGCATTTTGTTGTTAACACCGCTTCACAGTCAAACGGGGCTTTCGCTTGTCGGTATGGGTTTCGCGCTATTTGCTGGCATGTGCTGGGCGTTCTACGTACTGGCAACGGCGAAGGTAGGAAGCGTCTTTCCAGGTGGTGCAGGTCTCGCCCTTGCAACCGGTGTCGCAGCGATACTCCTGCTCCCTGTTGGTATTGTACAGGCAAAGACCGCATTGCTCAATCCGCTCGCGCTCCTCATCGGTGGTGGTGTTGGCTTGCTCTCTTCCGCTATTCCTTATTCGTTGGAGATGGAAGCACTCAGGCATTTACCGTCACGTACATTTAGCATCCTGCTCAGTCTAGAGCCAGCAGTCGCTGCCCTCGCCGGATTTCTCATTCTACACGAGCATCTCGCATGGCAAGCCATTGTAGCAATGTTGCTGATTTGTACAGCATCGGCAGGTGCGGTACTCTTCCGCCGATAAATT
>DAIQNC010000150.1:0-2629 GCA_036788655.1 Ktedonobacteraceae bacterium | reverse complement strand
GAGCCACGATTTATCGATTGGCTCACCATGCGTTGAGGTAGGAGCCAATCGATAAATCGTGGCCCTACGAAATGGCTCGCTTTCCATAACCGTAGAGGAAATAGGTTTCCGTTTCGCGCACCGTTACATCAAGTCCTGCATTACGGCATTGTTCAGCGAGTGCAACTGGGTCGTAGAAATTTTTGACGATCTCGAAGCTACGCCCATCGTTCAGTATGCGCGTCATCACCTGACTTTCTTCGGATGGCAGTTGGTGATTGATAGCAGTGCTGGTTTGTTCACGCCTTCCATCGACGAAAAATACCTTTCCGTCAGGTCGCAGCATCGTGGCAACCGACTGTAGGAAATTGTCGAGTCGCTCCAATGGGACGTGCGAGAGCCAGAAGCCGAAAAATACTGCATCATAGGTGCGTCCGGGCTTCCACGTAAAGAGGTCAACGAGTTGATAGGTGACGCGCTCAGAATTCACTTTCGCACGATTGATCTCGATCATCTCTGGTGAGGCATCTACGGCGGTCACTGTCGAGGCGGTCTGGATAAGGCGTTGCGTCCAGATGCCCGTGCCGGGCGCGAGTTCCAGGACATCGCCAGTAAGCGAACAGGTTTCGAGTGCTGATACTACTTCGTCAGCTTCCGCAAACCAGCGAGCATTTCCTTCAGAACCGCGATCATAACGCCCCTTGCGATAAAACCACTCGTCGTATTCGCTGGCACGTTGTTGGTAGTAGGTTTTCATGGATTGCAAGGTGGAAGATGGAACAGGTGAAACAGAGGCATCCATATTTTTACTCCGCATTCAGGTTGAACAAATTTCTTATAGCTGTTATACTTAACCCTATCACATCGAAACGGCGTTTGCAGTCGTAGCTCTTTTCCCAACCGATGCTATGCCTACTTCGTAGGTACGGTATCGAAATATCCCTACAAGTCTCACCGTTGTAGGTGAGGCGTAGTCACCTTTGTACCGAACTAGCCACGTAATGTGGCATAGGCGGCCTACGACAGACGGTACAGCTCTCGCCATTCTAAGCGTTCTGTGCGAGTCTGCATAGACCACCTCTTGTCTTAGGAGTTCAGGAGGAATTTTGTTCTATGAAGGTTTATAGGGCGGAACATATTCGCAATGTAGCATTGATTTCCCATGTTGGAGCAGGCAAAACATCTCTGATTGACGCGGCTCTCTATGATAGCGGAGCCGTGACACGCCAGGGCAAAGTGGATGAAGGAAACTCTGTCTGTGATTTCGACCCCGATGAAGTCAAACGACGCATGACCCTCAATACGAAGGTGCTTCCCATAGAATGGAAAGACACAAAGATCAATTTCCTCGATACCCCCGGCTATCCCGATTTTGTTGGTGAGGTCAAGGCGGCGTTGCGCGTTGCGGATGCAGCATTGCTCGTTGTCACCGCCGAAAAAGGCGTCGAAGTTGGCTCCGAGTTGACCTGGGAATATGCCGTCGAGCGCAATTTGCCGCGTATGATTCTCGTCAACAAGCTCGACCGTGAGAACACATCGTTCGATCAAGCTCTCGAATCCCTACGCACACGTTTCGGCAACAGAGTTGTCGCACTACAAATTCCTATTGGTGAACAGGCCGCATTTAAGGGCGTAGTAGACCTTGTATCTCGTAAAGGGTATACCTTCGAGGGTGGCAACAAGGTTCAAGAGGTTGCCATACCATCAGACGTGCAAGACCGCATTGATACGTATCGTGAGCAATTAATTGAATGCGCCGTTGAGAGCGACGACGCAATTATGGAGAAGTTTCTGGAAGGCGAGGAACTGAGCAACGACGAAATTATCTCTGTTATCAAAAAAGGAACCAGCACCGGACAGGTCATCCCCGTCTTATGTAGCGCGTCAACAAAGAATATCGGTGTGCAAACACTGCTCGATGCCGTTGTAGACTATCTACCAAGTGCAGCAGAAGCAGTAGCAGAGGACGCGGACGCCTTCAAGGATGCCGTCTCGCTCTTCGTATTCAAAACAGCGGCGGCACAGGTCGGCACAATCTCGACATTCCGCGTCTATACAGGAACGCTCAAGCCCGATAGCCACGTCTTCAACGCTCAGACGAAGGCAGAAGAACGTTTGGGACAACTTATTACTCCGCGTGGCAAAACGCAAGAGCCTGCGACAGAGGTTTCAAGTGGTGACTTTGGCGCAGTCGCCAAACTTACCAATACGCATACTGGTGATACACTGGTAAGTGTGAAAGATGCCCCCACTGCACTTGCACCTATTCACTTCCCACAAGCTTGCTACACCGTTGCGGTCATTCCTAAGAGCCAGGCCGACCTCGATAAAATGGGCAACGCACTCACACGTGCCGTCGAAGAAGACCGCACACTGCATGTCTCACGTGACCCTGAAACGGCAGAAACGCTGCTGTCGGGCATGGGCGAGTCGCACATTCAAATCGTCGTCGAGGGCATCAAGCGTAAATATGGCGTTGACCTGGAGACACATGAGCCGCGCATCTCCTATCGTGAGACGATTCGCAAGAAGGCACGTGCCAATGGTCGTCACAAACGACAAAGTGGTGGACACGGACAATTCGGTGATGTATGGCTCGAAATCGAGCCATTGCCACGCGACGCCGAGCAAACCTTCATTTTCGAGGACA
>DAIQNC010000149.1:0-8157 GCA_036788655.1 Ktedonobacteraceae bacterium | reverse complement strand
TTTCGAGCGTCGCATTTACCCAAGTGCCAGCGAGATAGAGCTGGATAGCCAGGGGCGTATGGTGATACCCGCGAAGCTGCGTACCTATGCGAAACTGGGGACGGAGGCGACCGTCGTGGGTGTGCGCGACCACTTTGAAATTTGGGATCGGGCGACCTGGGAAGCCTATCAAGCGAAATTAGATGAGCAAGAGGGTGGAGTTCCGTTCTAATTATCTTATATTCTCTGGTATGTGGCCGGGCGTGATAAATCACGCCACTACATGGGAAAGACGGGCGTGATAAATCACGCCACTACATGCTTAAAATGATTATTCAAACAATGAAGCAAATATATGGAACATTCACAACACGTGCCAGTGTTGCTCGACGAAGTAATGACATATCTGCGACCACAGGCGAACGGTCGATACATTGACGGAACGCTTGGGGGCGGTGGACATACACAGGCCATTCTTGAACAGTCAGACCCTGATGGACGAGTGCTGGCTATAGACACCGACGCGCAGGCGATAGCTAGAGTGACAACTCATCTCGCGCACTATAAAGATGAGGGGCGTCTTGTCCTGGTTCATGGAAACTTCGCGGACTTACAACGTTTTGCGGATGAGACTGACTTTACAGATGTACAGGGCGTGTTGCTCGATCTTGGTTTCTCGTCGGATCAGATGAATAATGCACAACGTGGTTTCTCGTTCAGTGCAGATGGGCCGCTCGATATGCGCCTGGATGCATCCCTGCCATTGTCAGCCGCCGATCTCGTCAACACGTTGAGCGAACAGGAATTGGCGGATATCTTCTGGCGGTATGGTGAGGAGCATCGTTCGCGGCAGATTGCACGGCGCATTGTACGGGCGCGAGAGAAGGATGCAATTACACGCACATCGCAACTAGCATCACTGGCGGCGAGTGGCATACCGCATAAGCCAGGGACAATCCATCCAGCGACACGCACGTTTCAAGCGTTACGTATCGCGGTCAATCACGAGTTGGAAAGCTTAGAGACGGTGCTACCACACATTCTGGACGTGTTGCATGTACCACAGCCGCGAGCGGAAGGAGAAGATATGAAGGATAGAATGCCCGATAAAGCTGATACCTTGCATATGCAGGGCGGACGTATGGCGATTATCTCTTTTCACTCGCTTGAAGATCGCATTGTAAAAGAATTTATGCGGCGTGAGTCAAGGGACTGTATCTGTCCGCCGCATGTGCCGATCTGTGTTTGTGGTCACAAAGCGCGATTGAAGATAATCACAGCGAAGCCTGTGGTTGCAGGAGAGCGTGAGGTTGAGCAGAATCTCCGCGCACGGAGCGCGAAATTACGGGTTGCCGAAGCGATAGCATAACAAGCCATCTCAGAGTTTGTTCTTGAATGGAAAGGCGAGGATAGTCCTATGTATAGCCTGAAAGAGCGAATCAATGCCATAGATGAGGGACGTGAAGAACATGTAGGGACGGATGTGTCAAGTCCGCGTGTGGGAAGTGCGGGAAATGCTGTGAGCAGTGGCAGCCGTGTGAGCGGAACAAGAGGACATGGGACGAAAGTAAGCGGCACAAAACAGGTCGAAAATAATGCAGCTCAAGAGCAGCAAGCACCATCTATTCTTGCGGCGAAACGGCGTCGTCACCTGCATCCATTCTTTTTTCACATGGGGCCAGTCGCCCTGACGGTCACGAGCGTTTTGCTTATCGGACTGATGGCAGTCTTCTACCTCAGTCAGGTGGGACAGGCAGTCTCTGATAATCAGAAGCTTCAGCGCATTCAAGCGCAGCAAAGTGATTTACAACGTCAGGATCAAGACCTGACCGATACCATTTCGACGGAGCAATCACCAACCTATATCGCGTCGATGGCGAAAAAAATGGGATTGTCTCCTACCGATCCCGGTACTATTCAGTTTATTCGAGTCACCAACCTGAAACCCGTTCCGAACGATACACAACAAATCCAACCGTAGGGGCGTTATTCTATAACGCCCAGATTGTACGGGCCATAATTTATTACACCCAGGAATGACGCCCCGGTAGTATATTCCGGCAAGGAGGTCCGAGATGAATACAGAGCTACAACGCGCACGAGGACGGCAGATGATCGTCTTCTTACTCGTGTGTGCTGGTATGCTCGGCCTACTTGGGCGTCTCTACTATTGGCAGGTCTTACAGGGGCCGCGACTGGCGCAACTGGCAAACGATGAGCATACAAAAGACCTGCCCCTGGATGCAGCACGTGGCCTCATTTACGACGCCAACGGACATATTCTGGCGACCAATGTGATACGCGACGATGTATATATCGAGCCAAAGCAGTTCAGCATCGACCATGAACACGACGATGCTACCCATACACAGAGTTCCATGATGAGCCTTGTGCAGTCGCTGCATCAGGTTCTGCCCGATGTTTCTGAAAGCGTACTTGTAAAGCAGTTCAACACAGACGTGTGGACGTATCGCATCAATACGAACCCGATAACACCGTCGCAGAGTCAGCAGTTACATGCTATGCATCTGCCCGACGTATTCTTGCAGCCTCGTACCGTGCGCGTCTATCCAGGTGGCGACCTTGCCTCACAGATACTGGGTTATGTGACTGCCGATAGCAAAGGCGTGTACGGTATCGAGGGTCAGTACAATACATTGCTTGCTGGCAAAGCTGGCAGTTTGACGGCAGAGACAGACCTGAACGGCAATCCGTTGACGGTTGGGGCTAGCTCTGGTCAAGCACCCGTTCCCGGTGCAAATATCACATTGACGATTGATAGCGCAATACAATATCTCGCGCAGACCGCACTTGTCTCGACGATACAGAAAGTACAGGCCAAAAGCGGGGCAGTTATCGTCTTGAATGCGAAAACCGGAGCGATTGTGGCAATGGCAGGTGCGCCGGACTTCGACCCGAATCACTATGGCGATTATGCCAGCACACAGGGATGTAATAACAGCGTCTCGGTATATCTAAATCCTATCCTGTTCTGTGATTATGAGCCAGGCTCAACCATGAAGTCGGTCACGATGGCGGCAGCTCTCGACCAGCACTTGATTACACCTGATACCTCGTTTGTAGATAACGGGACGATTACGCTTGGTGATGCTCAGGCGGTCTCGAACTGGGCATTCGCCGCATATGGCAATGAGACGATGACGCAGGTATTGGAGCATTCAGCTAACGTAGGCGCGGCATGGGTAGCCTATACTCGGCTGCATCCCTCTGGCTTTTATCCCTATCTTACACGCTTCGGCTTTGGAACGCCATACAATATCGATGGGCCGGAGCAAGCAGGATATTATCGTATTCCAACATCGCAGGGGTGGTCAACGAGCGATCTGACACGACAGGCATTTGGTCAGAGCATTTTGACCTCGCCTTTCCAGATGGCGATGGTCTATGAAGCCATTGCTAACGGCGGCGTGATGATGAATCCCTATCTCGTGTCCTCGATCAACAACAATGGTCATGTGACGACGACGCAACCAACGGTTCGTAGACGCATCATCAGTGCGGAAGCCGCGAAAGAACTCACGGGAATGCTAGTAAGTGCCGCGAACTATAACAAGAATGCAACATTCGCAGGATATAGCATTGCGGTCAAGACTGGAACGGCGACAACTCAGGGTATCTCTGAAGATATTACCGAGGCATCAATGGCGGGATTTGTGCCAGCATCGAATCCACAATTTGTGATTCTGGTCAAGCTCGATCAGCCATCTACAACGCTGAATGGCGGCTTCGATATCTTCGGCGGTGTCGCGGCTGGCCCACTCTGGCGCACTATCGCCCAGCAATTAATGAGGCGATACAATGTTCCGCCTGATTCACAATAAAGAGCAATGGCTGAGGATGTCCGTGAGGAATTGAAAAACTGAGGAATTGAAACTGATAGGATGTTGAAAAATGCAAAAGGAAAACAATCCTACGCAAGTAGAATTGAGCACAATATGGCTAGAATTATTGGGACAGCAAACGCAAGCCAGCGTAGGCGAAGAGAATATCCCGATGTTGGAGAGTGACCCATGGAGCCATTTGCTTCATGAGCAGGGAGCAACGGTTCTCGATTTGCAACATGGTTCTCTGCATATGAGTGACCTGGAAGTTGAGCAACTGTTACAGCAGTTGCAAGAAAGAAGGGAACAGTAAGTAGAGTTCGGTATAGAAATATTGTACTAGAAAAAGTGTTCTATTGTCAAGTCCTGTAACGTGTCCAGTTTGACTGGCTGGAAAATAGGTCGTTATGCAAAGCGAAAAGCGTTCACAACGAAATAAAGCGGCGAGTGGGAGAAGTGTGAGGAGCGCGACGCAGAGCGAGCAGCAACAACAATCGCCGCAGTCGCTGCCCTCGTTGCGTTCTCCTGCTCTCGATGCCATGCATGAACGAGACGGAAAACCATCTTCTCGCTCTGCTCATGGCCCGGTTGGTACGGGAAAGCACATGAGTTTCGCTGCTCAAGATGTGCTGGATCGTCCGACACCGAAAAAAAGAATGCCACGCTATTCGCCATTGGCACGTCTAAAGAATCCACAACAGCCACAGACATTGAATAAAGCATCGAATGTGGCGAACGCAGGAAATGTAGCTGATGCGGGGTCGCATACTGGCTTAACGGCCAGTTGGCGTCGGTCACAGAGCGAGAGTAGTGTTGCCGTAGCTGAACCAGCCATAAAGCCAGATACGAAGGCCGGAAAGCAGGGAAAACCGCCGAAACAGGGAAATCAGGGACAACCGATAATCAGTGCGGAAGAGCAAAAGCGGCTTGCTGATCTGGAGATGCGCTTGCCGCGTGTTGCAGGTAAAATCGACTCGTGGCTGCTGGTCATTGTGCTATCGCTCCTCTGCATCGGGCTGGTCATGGTCTATAGCGCAAGCTCGTTCATTGCGGCTCATTACTACGGTGATGCGTCCTACTTCTTTCAAAAGCAGTTAATATGGACGTTACTGGGCTTGATAGCGATGTTCATTGCGATGCGCATTGATTATCGTGTCTGGCGGCGTTTCTCGCTACTTGGCATGATTATCACCTTCCCATTATTGATTATCGTGTTGCGCTTCGGCACAAGTGCCTATGGAGCATCGCGCTGGATAGGCTTTGGCTCGTTCTTCTCGTTTCAGCCGAGCGAACTCATCAAGCTGGTGCTTGCCCTCTATATCGCGGACTGGCTGGCACGTAAGGGGAAGCAAGTTGGCTCGTTTATGTACGGGCTGGCTCCATTCGTTGTGCTTGTCGGAGTTATCCTGGGACTGGTGTTGCTTGAGAACGATATGGGAACAGCAACCATCATCGCAGGTTTCACCTTCGTGATGTTCTTTTCTGCCGGAGCAAATATTACGCAGTTCTTGCTCACAATGGGCTGTGGGGGGCTGATATTCGCGGTACAGGCATTGCACGGCTATCGCAAGTTGCGCTTGTTAGGGTTTATGAATCCCTTCAAGGATGTGACAGGAATCAACCTGCAACTCTATCAGTCGCTGCTGGCACTCGGTTCGGGTGGCTGGCTCGGCGTAGGTCTGGGGGCGAGTCGTCAGAAAACGGGCTACCTGCCATTGCCACAGATTGACTCGATATTCGCCATCATCGGTGAAGAAATCGGTTTTATCGGCTGTGCCATCATTATCGCGCTCTTCCTGTTTCTGGCATTTCGCGGCTTCCGCCTTGCGCGACGCACACAGGATATGTACGGTTCACTGCTGGCAACAGGCATTACAACGTGGCTCGTGCTACAAGCAATCATCAATATTGGTTCGACAACAGGTTCTATTCCATATACAGGTGTACCGTTGCCGTTTATCAGCTTCGGTGGGTCATCGCTCGTCATCTCGATGGCGGCAGTAGGTGTCTTGCTCAACATCTCGCGCTACATTCAAGAGCCAGAGGATGCAGCATTGAAAAAGACCATCACTATGACGATAAAGCGCACAAAGAACATGTAGGGGCGTTATTCTATAACGCCCTGGTAGCCCGACAACGAATGGTTCAACATTGATAAACGGAAAAAATCTATACAGGATTATCTATGCGAGTCTTATTAGCAGGCGGCGGCACAGGGGGTCATATTTATCCGGCTCTCGCAGTCGCGGCGGCATTACAAAAACAATATAACGCGGAAATACTCTATCTCGGTAGCGATGACGGATTGGAGACCCGTCTCGTTCCGGCGGCAGGGCTGCGCTTCGCCACAATTCAGGCGGGCAAGCTCCATCGCTATGTCTCATGGCGCACCGTGCAGGGATTAGTGCGCGTTCCGGTTGGTATGGCACAGGCGGTAGGCATTGTGCGACGCTTCAAACCTGATGTTGCTTTCAGTAGTGGAGGCTATGTCGCGGTTCCAGCAGGTCTGGCGGCACGACTCAATGGAACGCCGATTTTGATGCATCAGCAGGATGTCGCACCGAATCTCTCGAATCGTCTGCTTGTGCCACTGGCAACGCGCATCTCAGTGGCCTTTGCGGACTCGATGCGCTACTTTCCGGCGCAAAAGACGTTGCATCTCGGCAATCCAGTGCGACAGGCGATTCTGGATGTGCGAACTATTCCAGTGCAGGAGGCACGCGAGAAGCTTGGTCTGTTGCCCGATGTGCCAGTATTGCTCGTAACCGGAGGAAGTCAGGGAGCGCGTCACCTGAATCAGGTTGTGTGTCAGGCACTGCCTGAACTGCTCAAGCAGTGTCAGGTGTTGCAGATTAGCGGCGAGAAACTGTTCGACGAGACACGGGTTCTCTCAGAGCAGTACCTTTCTGGACTCGGTGCTGAAATACGGCAACGCTACAAACTGGTAGCTTACATGAATGAGGAGATGCCATACGCACTCCAGGCAGCAGAGATTGTGCTGGCACGTTCCGGTGCATCAACGTTGAGCGAGCTGGCGGCTCTAGAAAAGCCATCGATTCTCGTACCGTTACCGCCAGCCATCGGCAGTTCACCACAGGAAACGAACGCAGCAATGTTTGCATCCCATCATGCAGCAGATGTAATACTCGATACAAATTTGAAACCTGAGTTACTGGTAGAGCGTGTAACACATATACTATCATCTATTACGTATATATTAGATATGAAACAAGCAGTACAAACACTGGCTAAACCCGATGCAATACAAGAGATAGTCGAAACTATCGCTCAGATGCAAAAGGGTGTGGCGAACGCAAAGCCGGGTCACGAGAGTGTACAGGTGTAACCATGCCGGGACAGCAAGCAAAGACAACGCATATTCACTTTATGGGGATAGGTGGGCAAGGCATTTCGGCGGTGGCACAGATGGCAACGCAGGTCGAGGGCCAGACGGTGACAGGATGTGACCGACAAGCCTCGGCAACGACCCGTGCGCTCGAAAAAGTAGGTATTCCGGTACAAATTGGACATAGTGCGGAGCATCTTGAGGGGGTCGATACGTTGGTCATCAGTCCTGCGGTTCCGGCACTCGATCCGCAGAACGTCGAACTGGTGGCGGCACGTGAACGTGGTTTACGAGTAGTGACGTGGCAAGAGTTGTTGGGTGAGCTTATCGCAGGGAAATGTCTGCTCTCGGTCAGTGGAGTACATGGCAAAGGAACAATTACAGCGATGCTCTCGCTGATGTTGACCGATGCAGGATTCGACCCGACTTGTGAGATTGGGGCAGTCGTTCCGCGCTTCGGCGCGAACTATCGCATTGGCAAGAGCGAGTACGTGGTGAACGAGGCCGACGAGTTCAATCATAACTTCTGGCACTATCATCCCCGTCTGGTGGTGGTGAGTTCGATAGAGTTTGAGCATCCAGAGTTCTTTGCGGATTATGAAGCGTATCTCGCGGCCTTCGAGCACTTCATTCGTGGAATGGATATGCAGGGACAGTGGAAGCTACCGCCGACGCTCATAGTCAACAGGGACAGCGAAGGATGTATGGACTTACTTGCACGTCTTCAAGATTGGTCAGGACGTGTTCTTACCTATTCAGTCAAAGGACTGCAAGAAGTCCAGATGCCAGCGGAAAGTGCATTGCAACCGGAAATGGCGCAGGCGGGTGTCATTGTCGAGCAACCGATACGAACCGAAGGCGCGACCTTCGAGGCATATGATGTGAAGCTTGATGGCGAAACCAGTTTCAGAGTACGTGTGCAAGATGGGCAGGGGGCGCAAGGGAAAGACCTGATAGATAGGGTGATTTCCCTACGTTTGCCCGGTGTTC
>DAIQNC010000148.1:0-8244 GCA_036788655.1 Ktedonobacteraceae bacterium | reverse complement strand
GCATCTATGCGGTTCAGGTAGTCCATCGCCGCCCGTTCGGTCTCGTCTGTGAGAGCTTCGACGAAGTAGGAGCCACCGAGTGGATCAACGGTATTGGTGACGCCGCTCTCGCTGGCAATGATTTGCTGTGTTCGTAGCGCGATGAGAACTGCACGCTCAGTTGGTAGGGCAAGAGCTTCATCGAGCGAGTTGGTGTGTAGCGAATTTGTGCCACCGAGTATCGAGGCGAGTGCCTGCATAGCGGTACGGACGACGTTGTTCTCAGGTTGCTGGGCAGTGAGCGAGACACCCGCCGTTTGAGCATGACAACGCATCATCCATGAGCGCGGGTCTTTCGCACCGTAGCGTTCGCGCATTAGCTTTGCCCAGAGGCGACGCCCTGCGCGGAACTTGGCAATCTCCTCGAAGAAGTCGTTGTGAACGTCGAAGAAAAATGACAGGCGTGGCGCGAACTCGTCAATCTTCAAGCCACGTTCTAAAGCAGCATCAACATACGCGAGTCCGTCGGCGATAGTGAAGGCGAGTTCCTGAACGGCAGTCGCACCAGCTTCGCGGATATGGTAGCCACTGATGCTGATGGTGTTCCAACGTGGCATATGGCGTGTGCCAAACTCGACAGTATCGGTTACAAGGCGCAACGATGGCTCTGGTGGAAAGAGAAACTCTTTTTGTGCGCTGTATTCCTTGAGAATATCGTTCTGGAGTGTGCCGCCGAGTGATGCCATCGGGTAGCCATTCTTTTCAGCATTGACGATGTACATGGCCCAGATAACCGACGCCGGACTGTTGATGGTCATGGATGTGGTAATTTTGTCGAGTGGCAGGTCGGCGAATAATACTTCCATGTCGGCAAGTGATGAGACTGCGACACCGCACTTACCAAACTCTCCTGCTGCGAGTGGATGGTCGGTGTCGTAGCCATACAGCGTTGCCATGTCGAATGCTGTTGAAAGACCCGTTTGTCCCTGTTTCAGCAGATATTTGAAGCGTTTATTGGTGTCTTCCGCCGTGCCGTAGCCCGCAAACATACGCATCGTCCACGGCTTGGCGCGGTACATTGTTGGTTGCACACCGCGTGTATAGGGATATTCGCCAGGAAAGCTGATGTCGCGCATGTAGTCCAGCGAGGCATTGTCCTGTGGCATATAGAGACGGTGAATGGGAACGCTGGAAGTGGTCATCAAATGGTCGCGCTCTGGCATTCGCGCCTCTGCCTTGCGAACGGTTGTCTCTTCCCAGTTCGCCTTGTTGACGGTCAATTGCTCTAACACGGCTCTATCGAAAAGTGTGCCTTGCTCGACATCTGGCGACATTGCCCCTGCCGATGTAGACGGTTGCTGCTCAATCATGTTCTATAACTCCTCAGTGGGTTCAAGGCGAACGTGTTACTGTACTCTTTCATGTGGCGCATGATATTCCTATCAGGAGATATTGTACCATATAGTGATATCCTGTCAGGAATTAGCTACGTACAAATGGCACGACATATACCCACATAAAGGCGAAGAATGCGCCATTCGCCAGAATAGTAGCGAGATGGAAGACCTCGTGATAGCTGAAGACTCGTGACCAGAGTATCGGCTTACGAAGAGCATAAGCCACCGCTCCCAACGTATAGAGGACTCCGGCGAGAATCATGAGGAGCAGACCAGGAATGCCAACTCGCGTGATGATTTCTGGTATTGCCGCGATAACTACCCAGCCCATTGCGACATACATGATTGCCGAGATGCGCCGTGCAAGATGCAGTCGAGGAATAATGACCAGCGTGAGTAGAATGCCGAGTGCAGCGAGTAACCAGATGAGCGAGAGGATGCTGATACGCCACCAGCCCGTCATAATGTTGAACACGATAGGGGTGTAGGTTCCGGCAATCATGATAAAGATGTTGGTGTGATCGACGCGACGCAGAAATGCGCGACGTTCCACCGACCACGTGCCAATGTGATAGACAGCACTCCACGCGAAGAGAAAAATCGAGCATAGGCCGTATATAAGCAACGATAGCATTTTAGGCAAGTCGTGATAGGTAAGTAGGCAGAGCAGGATTGTGCCAATGCTGGCAGCTATGGCAGCGAATGCGTGCAAGTAGCCACGCAGAAGCGGCTTGACTGAAAGGTGAGTGGTTGTGGATGTCGAAAGGATGGTAGATGTTGAGCCTGTTGTAGGATTATTCATAATGTATGTTCAAATCTCTCTTGTATTTCTTATAGCCATAGGTTTATCTAATTAATGGATTGTTGCAAGGGCGCAAGTGATTTCGCTTTGAACTTTATCATTTTGTTCTGATGTTTTTGCATGGTTGAGTGCCTCTTGCGCCTGTGAGCCGCCAAGTTGTCCCAATGCCCATGCCGCATGTCCACGTACTAATGGTTCATCATCGTGCAGTGCCTGGATGAGTGCAGGAATAGCTCTTGTGTCTCCACTATTTCCCAGAGCAACACAGACGTTGCGGAGTAGCCCACGCCGCTTTGTGCGTTTGATGGGACTACGGCGAAAGCGTTCACGGAACCCTTCCTCAGTGAGCGAAAGCAGAGGAATGAGTTCTGGTGCGCCGCCGACCTGTGGACGAGGACGAAATTGCTCATGCCCCTGGAATGTTACGGATGAAGCCCGACGCGGTTGCATCTGTATCAGCTGTGACGTGGAACGTTGTACATCATCATATGCACGTTCGTTTCCATTTCGCAATCCAAGCCGCCGTTCGGCTACTTGATTCACGGGGCATACATCCTGGCAGATATCACAGCCGAAGATGAGATTGCCAATCAATGGGCGCAGTTCGAGCGGAATGCTTCCTCGCAACTCGATGGTGAGAAACGAGATACATCGTGTCATATCCAGTTCGTAGGAATTGGAAAATGCGCCCGTTGGACAGGCATGTAAACAACGTTCGCACGTGCCACAGTTCGCTTTGAGCGGCTCATCTGCTGCTAAAGGCAGGTTAGTCACGATTTCGGCAAGGAAGACCCATGATCCCCAGCCTTTCGTAAGGATATTCGTATTTTTGCCGTACCAGCCAAGGCCAGACCGTTGCGCGACAGCCCGATCTACCATGCGCCCGGTATCGACGAAGAGACGTGTTTCGGCCTCGGTTCCCAGTTCAGCACGTGTATAGTCACGAAGCCATGCAGCGAACTCGTGCAGTTTCGGCTTGATGATGTCGTGATAGTCGTCTCCCCATGCATAGCGTGAGATGCGTCCACGTGGGCCGTTTTGCGTATCTTCGTCTAGCTCATCAGGTGGTTGCTCGGTGAGGTAGCACATGGCGAGCGAGATGATGGATTGTGCGCCCGGAAGGAGTGCGTCGGGATGGCATGATATATCGGCGCGTTCCGTCGTGAACCAGGGCAGACCATCCATCAAGCCGCGCTCGATGCGTTCCTTGATGACTCGTTCGGCATCGGAAAACGCATCACCAGTGGTGACGCGAGCAATGTCGAAGCCGAGTGAGTAGGCGTATTCTTTAATTGTGTTTGTGTTGAGCATGATTTAGTTGGTGATATCGCGGTGCTCTGTTATCCAGAGCGAGACTCCTATAAAAAGAATGATGTAGGCTAGCAGAACGAGCCATGCGTGCAAGTCTGAAATCGTTGATGCCTGTCCACCGAGAAAGCGCGACTCTATATTCTGGAGCAATGCATTCACATTGTTGCCAATAAAGTAGTCTGGCACAGCTTTCAGCAGGTCTCCGAATGGCCCCTTTACGAACAGGCCAATTGCGCCGAAAACCGATGTCAGGATACCTTCCAGGATGTCCCAGACGATGGGGCCAGCCACCCCAGCCACTGTCGCACGTCCAAATGTTGCCAGAAAGAGCGCGAGCATAGTATAGACGAAGAGACTCACGAATGTAGCCATCAAGTAAAGAACGATAGCAACGCCACCACCATTCTGCAAGAAGTCGAAGGTCATTGGGATGCCTGAGAGCAGGTTGAGCAATGCGCTCAGTATCACGCCAAGCAGAACGACGACGATGAGTCCTAGAAGCGTATAGGCAAAGATGGCTCCGACTTTTGCCAGCAAAAATTGTATGCGTGATGGGCCGCGAGTACACATAAGACGTATCGTGCCACTGCTATACTCACCCCCGACAATCGTTCCAGCGATGATAACCAGCAAAATAAGCCCGACAATCACCATAAATTGTACAGAGATGTAAAGAGACGTGGGGAGTCGAAGCGGTGTAGAGATGCTTTGCAAATTATCTTGACGAGCTTTAGCCGCCTGTGCAAGGTCTTGTTGTGTTGGCGGATGATTGAGACAACTGACGCCAGCAGGAATTTGCCCTGATGTGCTACGCAAAGAGGAACATTGTGGCGGTAGAAATGTCTGTACGGGCGAATTGACGACAAAGATTGTGCCAAGCGAGATGACGAGAAAGATAAGACTGATAAGTGCAAGCGCAATGATATTGAGTATTTTCGACATTGCGCGTCGTCGCAACTTGTACAGTTCGACGCCCGTTAAGCGTAGTACGACGCTTACAAAGTCCTGTCGTCCCATCACGACAGTGCTACTGCGTGCTGGTGTTGGCATCGGTGTTGGCCTGTGTGCATTTATCTCTGGTACACTGCTCATGAGTTTCCTCGCTTCTCACTCGTGTTTGCACTAACAGATGGTGCAGGTGGTTCGGAATGTTCAGGAAATGTGGCGTCGGGAGCGAGTGCTGCCATGCCTATATGTGGGCCGCTCTGTCCTGGTAGCCCTGGTTGTGCGGAAGGTGCGGTCAATTGTAAGAAAACTTCTTCTAAACTTCCTTCACGTGGATGCAGTTCTGCCGCGAAAATATTTTGACGTGCAAGAAGTGCATTCACCTCTGCCGAACGTGTCGTCGGCGCAGTCACTAAAAGTATACCTTGATTCTGGCGGTTGCGCTCAATGCTGATGTGCTGTATCCAATCTGCCTCTTGTTCCTGTGCCTGTTGCAGAATATGTTGAGCGTAGGCAGTCTCCTCTTCACGGTTCAGGCGCACTTCGATTTGCTCGCTACGGCGGAGCAAGTCGCTGACGTAGCCCTGTTGCACCAGATTTCCACGTTGCAGGATGGCGACGCGGTTACACACCTGTTGCACCTCATAGAGGATGTGACTTGAGATAAAGATGGTTTTGCCAAGTGATGAGAGACGTTGAATGAGTTGGCGAATCTCGAAGACGCCAGCAGGGTCAAGTCCGTTGGTCGGTTCATCGAGCAAGACGAGTTCCGGGTCAGTGAGCAGGGCAGCCGCAATACCAAGACGCTGTTTCATGCCGAGCGAATATTTACGAAAGGCCAATTTCTCGAATGTCTGTAGCTCGACAATATCAAGCACCTCTGCGATGCGTCGATTGTTTGCTGGCCCTGATTCCATACCCGATGCAGCGGCAATGACGCGCAGATTGTCCAGCCCCGACAAATAGGGATAGAATATCGGCATTTCCACAATAGCTCCGATGCGTTGTAAAATAGCGGGTAACTGATAGGCGTTGTCCATGCCGAAGAGGACAGCATGACCCGCTGTCGGACGAATGAGACCAAGAAGCATACGGATGGTTGTCGTCTTGCCTGAACCGTTGGGGCCAAGAAAGCCGAAAACATCGCCTCGCATGACCTGTAAGTTCAGATCATTCACGGCGACGATGTTGCCAAAGGCTTTTGTTAACCTGTGTGTGCTAATAATGGGTGTATCTTCATGGCGGAGAGAGGTGTTATCCACTACACTCTATCCCCCTTCCTTATCGTTATCATCAGATGCAAGAGCATGTGTGTCTGTTTCTGAAATATGTACGTGTCATGTGTAAGGCAGTTTCAAGTTCCATGTAGTATCTACCTTTTTGGTAGCACTGGCAAGCCCTACTTTGTAGTCCGTCCCCTACGTTTGCCGTAAGGAGCCGCCTGTGTACACTCCCGACGACCAGAGAATAGTTCCTTTATTAGTACCTTATGATACGGATGGCTACGATGTTCCGCCACTTCCGTATATGCCTTATGCTCATTATATTGAGCGTGTGCCAATGCTATCTGAAACAACATTTGCCCCCACTCCATCGACTATCGTGCAAGCAATTCCATCGCTTCCTGTTCAAGAACAACCCTCTCCCGTCAGACCAAAACGTCGGCGTCGCTGGATTCTCCCTGCTCTTGCTGCCCTGCTCTTACTGATTATAGGCGGCTCAATGTTTCCGCTCGTGTCGTATCTCAATCGTTCAACACCTGAAAAGACGCTCAAAACCTTCTGTACTGCACTGGAAAAGGAGACGTATCAGCTTGCATATGACCAACTCACAACGAATCTTCAGGCGCAGTTAACGGAGACCGATTTCGCTAATTCCCTGGCGGCAGATAAAATTATTCAATGCACCTATGGCTCTACAAGCGAGGCAGCCGCTATGACAAAGACATCGCTAAAACTCGTGCATATGCAGCAGCACTTTGTCAATAATGATATTGTGACGCTGACAAAGCAACCTGATAGTATATGGAGGATTAGTGATTTAGCTGTCGCCTCTTAAACGATAGACAAAAGGACGCGCCCGTGATAGACTCAACATAATTGTGGTACAGAGAACATTTGGAGGTATCACCATGGATGCGCTACTTAACGGCCCATTCGGGCGTGTTCCATTATCGTCTATCCCTCTTACTATTGGACGGTTGCCAGACAATCTTCTGGTGATAAACGATCCTAAGACTTCTTCGCGTCACGCCGAGATCCGTCAGGGCGCAGAGGGTTATACACTCACAGACCTGGGCAGTATGAACGGGACGTTCGTGAATGAGCAGCAACTTGCCAGCAAAGAGCCGCGCACACTGCATCCAGGCGATGTCATTCGCATTGGTGATACTCGCTTTACGTATGAACTGAACAATTCTGACCGGATGCAGCCAATAGAACCTACCATGTTTGCCGGGCAGGTACAAGACCCTGCGTTGACACCAACGATTGCCGTTCCACCTGTTTCACCAACACCCGTTCTTGCTCAGGAAGCAGCCGGGCAAGAGATAGCATCAGGTACATCGTCTGGCGCACATTCTTCCAGTTCACAAGCATCCTCCTCAGCGTCACCCAATACTGCCTATGGTATGGGTATGGGTAGCAGTGTACGCGAGGAACATCAGCAAGAGTATCAACGTCAACCTTATGTTCCCTATATACCGCCTAATCAGCCTGTTCAAGGCCAATCTGCGTATCCACAATCATCGCAACCACTTCCGCAGCAACCGATGTATGGGCAACCTGGGCAGCAAGGCTATTTCCAACAGCCCATGTACGGGCAACCACAGGGATTTCAGGGATACCCACAACAAGCTTCTTATGGTCAGCAAGGCTATCAAATGCCGCAATACGGCACTGTGCCAGTTCCGGCAGTAGGAGCACAACCACGCCGTAAACGAATGCTACCGCTTATTGCCGCCATCGTCGGAGGATTGGTGGTACTTGCCCTCATTCTCGGCGGTGTTTATTTCGCGGTACGCTCGACGCCAACGAAAACCCTCACCACATTCTGTAGTGATATTCAAAGTGGAAACTATCAGGGAGCTTATAGCCAGTTCTCAGCACGTATTCGTGAAAGTGGCACTGAAGCAACCTTTGAAAACTCCTTTAAGACGGCATTAGCTGCGCGTAAAGGACTCAAAGGGTGTGCTGTTGGTGATGTTAGTGATGATGGTAGTATTGGCAATGGTGTCATGACGTGGGTTTTCAACGATAGCGGCCCATCAGCAGTGTTCAAAACGACGTTATTAGATGAAAATGGTACGTGGAAGATAGATAATCTGACACAATAACCCGCTGCCAGGGCGTTATTCAATAACGCCCTGGTTGCCTATTCATATGCATTGCGAAATAGAAAGCGTCACAGGTTGAGACGCGGTATTGAGACATTCTTTTCCTCCCTGTCGTGTTCTTCATAAAGTAAACTTTTTCCTGAATCGAGAAGAACTTTTCCAGGTAGGAGGTTAGTAGAGAGCTAGTAGCTTCCATAAAGCACGACCTCTTACCAGCCTTCTATGATGAGGATGATCTAATGCCAGCTCAGAAGCGTTTTGCACAACCAATCAGTCCGGCCCCTGTCACGAAGTACCAACCCAATCTGCTTCCTGCCTATGTTTCCAATGGCATAATAGGCTTACGTGTTCGCCAGATCCCATTCCATGCAGGTGTTGCAGTAGTGAATGGAGGGGCTGCAATAGACCCTACCACTCTAACCGCAAGTACCCCCTATGCTCCCTATCTACTCAGTGGAGATATTCGCTTAGAGGAT
>DAIQNC010000147.1:0-8248 GCA_036788655.1 Ktedonobacteraceae bacterium | reverse complement strand
CGCGGGACGCGAGATGGATAACGGTGTCTCGTTCCTGCGAAATTACCTGACCAAAGACCTCGTGAAAGACCTTGACCTCTACCTCTTCCATAAAGAGGGCGATGAATGGGTTGTCTCCGAGAAAAACTGGGAGAATGTGCGCGATGGCATCGTGACGAGCCTGAGCAATTTCGGCGTCCCCTATCTCGTCGTGGATAACGGTGATTATCGGGGAAACCGCGAACTCTACATCAAGCATGTGTTCGAGGGGCAAGAACTCGACATGAACTACGCGGAGAAGACGCTACAACACGTCTACACCATGTGGGGGCGTCCTGTGCATCTCGAAACCGTCGTCGATGGGAAAAACATCCTGCTGACGTATGACGGAGAACGAAGCTCAAAGAGTTCATTAGAGAAATAACGTTTATTGGTCTAAACCTCTTCTGTAGGGACAGATGTATCACGTCCGTGCCTGGGATATGTTGGCATGGCGGACGTGATACATCTGTCCCTACATTAACCTCTTCAATCTACCATGAGACCATATAATATTATTCTTCTGGCCCCTCAATCTGCCTCTGTGAACTATTCGGCCCACCAAGCTGCATTTGTTGCTTCATCGCTTGCAACTGTGCGTCGATATTCTGTTGAGACGAGATTTGTTGCAGTTCGCGGTCAAGCGAGTCGCCAGAGCCAGCACCCAGTAACCCTTGCTCGCCGAGCGTTCCAGAATCAATCAAAGATTCCATCGCGTTCGCTCGTGCTTGCATCGACAACACCTTGTCCTGAGCGCGTTGCATAGCAAGGTTCATCTCGCTCATCTCCTGAGAGAGGCCCGTTGCGGCTTCGTTAATTTTGACCTGCGCCTGTGCCGCGTTATACTGAGCCTTGACCATCTCTTTCTGTGTACGGAATGTTTGTATACGTGCCGAAATGGTGCGCTCCATGTCTACCAGTCGGTCTTCCTGCGCGTGTAGCTGCTCTAGCTGCTGCTGATATCCCACCATCTGACTTTGTAGCAGTTCTTTTCGCTGTAATGCCTGACGTGCAAGGTCTTCACGGTTGGCCTGTAGAGCTTGCATGGCTTGCATCTGCAACTTGTCGGATTGCTGCTGAATCTGTTTTTCCTGTAGCTCCAACCGTTTTTCATTGGTGACGACATCGGCAATTGAGCGACGTAAATTCTGAAGTTGCTCAAGCTGCTTGCTGTACGAATAGTCCATCACCTTGCCGGGGTCTTCGGCCTTATCGAGGGCCGCGTTCGCCTGCATACCGAGAAAGTTTCTGAGGCGTGAGAAAAAACCCATAACGTTCTCCTGATTTCCTTATTATGTCTCTGTTATGATGTAATTAGGCCACGCGGCCTGAATGCGTCTGAATAGGTTTGATAGCGATACAATTCTTACGTCCTATCCTATTGTATTATTATATACGATGAGTATGCGAATAAGTACAATCCGATATTCATGTAGCCGATAATACACTATAAAGGAGAAGTGGAGTGCTGGAAGACCCGAATGATTTCAATAGGCCACTACAGGTCGAGATGCTCGCCGCCTCATTGCGTGCCGATACCACCGACCTGAGTGCATTCATGGAAGCCCTTGCCACGAAACTCGCGGGAGCCTTGCCGAACCTGACAACCGTTACGAGACAAAGTAGCCTATTTTCACGAGAACATCCTGTCAAAGAGGTTGCCGTCACGCTCGGAGACTATCAGTATCGTATGAGCCGAGAGAAACAGGGGCCACTCACGGCTCAACGTGCGAAAATAGTACGTGGCATCGTCCTCAAAACCGATGCCATTCCGATAGAGCAATGGATCGAAGAGATTGCCGAAAGTCTCGCACAAGAGGCAAACCGTAGCGCACAAGCTCGCGCCTCTCTGGAACAGTTTCTATTATGATGTAACACATAGAAAAAGAGGTTTTTTATGCCCTTCTGGAAAAAATCCTCGCAGGAAGACGAGCAACGTCGCTTGCAAGAGCAACAAGACGATGAGGCCAGCCAGCGTTCGCTTGAATCGGGTGGCTTACCCGTCAAGGCGCAGCGTCGCCTGCACGAAGAGATGCTCGCTGGTCATCCCCTTTTCACCAGCGACTTGAGTACAAATGAACTCTCACTGACGAGTAGTCTCGGCTATCGTCCGTTGAGCCAGGTAATGGGTAGCTCCATCTATCAAGTCGGCTGGCAATATACACGCAACTACACAGTGCAACCTGCGATGTCGGAACTGAATGTGGTAACAGGCGCACATCAACAGGCGGCTCTCTTAGCACTTAATCGTTTACAACAGGAGGCATCGCTTGTCAAGGCCGATGGTGTTATCGGTGTGCGTTTCACTGCTCGTGACTATGAATGGGGCAGCAACATGATTGAGTATACTGCCATTGGAACCGCTATCCGTGTCAACAACGCGCCGCCACGCAACGGCTATCCTTTCCTGAGCGACCTGTCCGGCCAAGAGTTTTGGACACTACTCCAGGCCGGCTACTATCCGCTAGGCATCGTGACGGGGTACTGTTCCTACTACGTCTCACTGGGGAGCAACCTGACACAGAACTTGCGAAGCTGGTTTAGCGGCGGCTGGACAAATCAGGAGATTGTTCCATTTTCGCAGGGAACGGTGAATGCACGTCATCTCGCTATGAACCGCGTCGTGGATATGGCTCGCAATTTGAACGCTTATGGTGTGGTAGGTATGCATATCGAGAATACGCGACAGGTGTTCGAGTACGAGCGTGAGTATAGTGAATACTCGAAATACTACTACATGGATCTGGCAATCCACTTTTCCGCCGTCGGAACCGCCATTACCGCGCAACGCAAAGATCACGTCATTCCATCACCGAAACCAACGCTCACCTTTACCGACCTACGCCCAGGACGTTACGGGCAATCGCAGGAACTACGATTTGAATAACGAAAAAAGTAAACGAAGCAATATAAAGGAGTAACAACATGTCTCAGCAAATGCCGCCTAAACAACCTCAACAATCCCTACAGTCTCAACCGATAAAACCGCAAGAGGGTGAACTGCCCGTACACGCACGTGAGCGGCTTAATGCGATGCGAAATGACGCAACTCATCGTGGCCTCTTCACGAGCGACCTAAGTGTGAATGAGTTCCTGCTGGTACGTGAGGCAGGTTTCGACCCCGTTGGCCTCGTCGTTGGTAGCTCTATCTATCACATCGGCTATCAACGAGCAAGTTGGAGCCAGAACCAGGAGATGGGGGTGTTGACACAGGCCATGTATCATGCGCGTGAACTGGCAATGACGCGCATGGAAGAAGAGGCCAATGCACTCGGTGCGGATGGCATCGTCGGTGTCCGTCTCGAAGTCACACGTCATGAATGGGGCGAGTCACTTGCTGAATTCGTTGCCATCGGCACCGCAATACGTTCGCGCAACGGGCAATCGTTCCGCAACGTTCAGGGGATGCCATTTACCTCTGATCTCTCCGGTCAAGATTTCTGGACGCTACTACGCGCTGGCTATCGACCCGTCGGCATGGTGATGGGCAACTGTGTGTATCACGTTTCGCGTCAGGGCATGGGGCAGTGGTTCAATCAGGTTGGGCGCAACGTCGAAATGACCAACTACACTCAGGATCTCTACGATGCCCGTGAACTGGCGATGGAGCGTATGCAAGCCGAAGCTGTTGCTCTCAATGCACAGGGCATCGTCGGAGCGCAAATCAACGAGCGCAGTCATGGTTGGGACTCGCACGTCATCGAATTTTTCGCCGTCGGAACCGCTGTCATCAGTATCTCCGACGACCACCAGATACAGACGCCTTCGCTGGCTCTGTTGCTGAACGATTAAAAGCGTATGCGACACGTACCTGACATTCACGAGGGATGTCACTGCACCCCCTTTTTGGGAGTGACATCCCTCGTGAATGTCGGGTACGTGTCGCATACGCCCTAAGTCATAGAGACGAGGACAGCGTTTATTATGTCTCTGCCCTCGTTTTCTGTGTGTATAAAATAGCCGCTTTTAACAAGAGTGTTGCTTCTCTACTCAAACTACCGTACAATGAATATACGCTATTATAATACTTGCGCTTATTTTGCCTGATGAGAGGACTGATATGGACAAAGCAAAGATACAGGCAGCGTTTACATCGGCAGGGCTTGTACGTCTTGAAAAAGATATTGACTTGATTGCTCTGGACTCGATTCGTGTCTACGCTACACCCGTCGATGACTCAACGTTGCCTGTTGGGGCGTCTAAAATTGGCGGTGTTCCAGACCTTCCTGCTACAACTATGTGGCCTGAATGGAATGGTATACCACAATCTTTCATTGCACAAATACGATTTGACGATGTTCATGCATTTGACACGCAGAACTTGCTTCCTTCTGATGGAATGCTCTGGTTTTTTTACGATGCGAAACAGGAAACGTATGGAGAGAATCCGTCAGATAGTGGTGGTTGGCGCATATTCTATGCTGAACATATTCCTCCACTTCAGCGTATTCCAGCACCAGCAACACTTCCTTCCACAAGTCGTTTTGGTGCGTGTTCGCTGACCTATTCCGTTGAAATCACGCTTGATCAACAACCACAACTCGATATTCCCCATTTCGACTGGACGGAAGAGGAGCAACAGAAATATGAACAACTCCTCGCATCCTTTCCGATCGAGGAAGCCCGTACAACACCTCCTCACCATCGTTTGCTAGGGTATCCTGACACTATTCAGGACGATATGCGTGTACAATGTGAGCTTGTCTCGCAAGGAGTAACGAATATGGATGATCCACGTGCGGCAGCATTAGAGAAGAGCGCGAACGAGTGGCAATTGTTGCTGCAAATAGATACGGACGAGCGTATTGGAATGCGTTGGGCCAGTTCTGGTATGCTCTATGTATGGATAAAGCGCGATGATTTGCGCTCCCATGCTTTCGAGCATACATGGTTGATATTGCAGTCAGAGTAGTGGTAATACTAAACAAGCGTACATTCATTTCAATGGATAGAAAAGTTGTTTTCATAGAAAAGGGATTGATGTATGAGAAGAAGGAACAGTTCTGTAGTGACTATCATCGTATTTCTTATTATTGTGGCAGGGTTTTATTATTTGAATCATTCTTCACCGGGAAGTCCGTCAAGCAACCCGACAACTAATCCAGGGGGAACGAGCGCAGGAACACCGAACTGGGGGAAGCAAGCAAAAACGTCAGGATGTGTCGTTCATGGAGCGTTACAGGATACTGCCTGTACGCCTGGAGACATTCTGCCACAGGCTACAAAGTCTGCTATCTGTACATCGGGGTATGCAAGTTCAGTGCGTAATGTGCCTGTAAGTGAGAAAGATCAAGTGTATGCTTCCTATGGCATCACACATCATACCTCTGGTCAGTATGAGGTAGATCATCTTGTATCACTTGAGTTGGGCGGATCCAACGACATCTCGAATCTCTGGCCCGAAGCTGCTAGCCCACAACCTGGTTTTCATGAGAAAGATAAAGTCGAGAACTATCTACACGATCAAGTTTGTTCAGGCGCAATTTCGTTACAGCAGGCCCAGGTCGAGATAGCCACGAATTGGTTGAATGTGTATAATCAGATGCCGAATAAGTAACGAGAAACTGTTTATATACCGCGCAGTTGTAACAACACATACAATCCTGCGAAAAAGATGAGCAAACCCGAAAACATCATCAATCCGTCGATGGGGCCAACAATCATGCCCACTATCACGAGATGTAATCCTTGAAAAACGGTGCTGACAAGATAGCCTGTAATAAGTGTCGAAATCATCGTCGCAAGATTCATTGCAGGAAGTAGAAATGCGAAAACACGCCCAAGAAATTCGCGTGGTGTGGCATTCATCACTAAGGGACCGAAGGCAACATTCAATGCTGCGTTAAGAATACCCTGAATACTGAGAATGAGGAGAGCGGGTACAATATTTGTCTGGCGTGAGAAAATGGCCTCCATCGTTCCGAGTAACAGAATGCCCACCCCAAACAACGTTGCAGCATTCATTTTCTTTCCAATGATGACGATAATTGCCGCACCTACAAGTAATCCTATTCCTGATGCACTACTGAGTACACCATATAATGCAGGTGTAAGATGCAAGTTTTGTGTCGCAAAAAAGAGACTGAGTGTATTATCTATGCCGCCGCTAAATAGCACAATGCACATGGCAATGAGTGCCGTTCGCAAGACCCTGTGTGTAATTAGAAAATGCGCTCCTGCTCTAAATTCGTTCAGGAAATTGTTGTATGTGACCTGTGGTGATGGCTCCTCTGGTAAACGCGCCAGGATGATAGAGAGAAACGAGATGCCGAAGGAAAGCGCATCAATTAATAGCGTCCACGAAACGCCAGCAGTGAAGACGAGCGGGGCGGCGAGAAGTGACCCGACAATTGCACCAAGACTGGTCGTCGTTTGTGCTAATCCACTAGCGCGTACACGATGTACTTCATCGACAATATCTTGACTGATGGTCATACGTGCAGGACTGAAGAATTGTGTACAGACACTGGCAAGAAAAACAACGATGTAAAGTATCCATAGTTGCCAGATAACGGGAAGCTTACCATGTGGCAGAAATGGAAATGAAATAACACCTGTAGTGAGCGTGAGCAGGCCGATGAGTAAGGCGCGTATGCCATCCATGAGCAATATCGTTCGGCGTTTGGTCCATCGGTCTGTAAAAACACCTGCGATTGGTCCAAAGAGGAATGATGGGATAGCGGCGGCAAATAAAACACCACTCACTGCAAGCGGTGTCCATGAGCGACCGGGAACAAGTACCGCTCCTACCCAGAGAACACAGGCGGTCTCGAAGACGAAATCGCCGAGGACAGAAATAGCCTGCCCAATCCACAACATGACGAAGGCACGTGTAAAGAGCGGACGTGCCATTTTCATATCTGATTGCGTTGCTATTTCCTGTCCCATATCTTCTCTTCCCGACTAATAACCATTTTTATAATATATACCATAAAAACGGTACAATGGCAAGAAGTAAAGAGATGAGCATTTGATTGAGTCTATCTGTAGTCTGACGATTCATCGCAGACGAGTTTTTCTCATAATACTTGTCTGCGATGAATCGTCAGACTACAGATATTGTGGCTTATCGACGATGAGGGCCGCCCATTTCACGCCGCAACCAGACATGCAGTAGCACATTTGCCCACATACGGTAGGGACGCCATGTCTCGGCAATCTCCAAAACCGTTTTCTGGTTGGGACGCTGAGGCAGTTTATAGGCAAGCTGAACCGCTTCTTTTGTCACATCGTCATCAGTCACCTCATCCCAGAGACCTGCTCCACGCAACAGGATTCCTTGCGAGAAAAATGCGCCAATTCCAGGAAGTGAACACAGTTTCTCAAGGGCTTGTTCAACAGGAAGGGAGCGGAGATAGGTTCTGTCCAACAGTCCATCAAGGGCGGCATGTGCGATACTGTGTAGTCGCTGAATTTTCTCGGCATTCACGCCTTTGAAACTGGATAGCTCGTGTAGGACTTGCGGACGTGGAAATGCGTGAAAGATGGTCTCTCCTACGGCTATATGTTCTCCGATCTGCTCCGCCATGTCCTGACGAATAGCTCTTGTCTGTTTCATGGAGATGCGATGCCCGATGATAAAGTTGGCAGCAGCCTCGTAAGGTGAGTAGAAAAGCACTGGACGCAAAAAAGAGTAAGCATTCTGCAAATGCCCTATCACCGGGTCACGTTGCCCTAACTCTGTCCAGTTCGATGCATCACCATCAAGCGAAAGCGTAGCGAGAGCTTGTTGCCATGCTTTATCAGTGTTATCTGTATTTTCTCCTGTGCCATAGATTTCACCTACGATTGTTCTTTCTCCTTCTTGTCGTAAAACGACAGCTGCCGAAGTTTGCCATCCTTCAACGGGAAATGGTAGCACGATATCCAATGAGGAAGGGCCGAGGGTAGCCCAATCCCCAAAGTAGCGAGATACGGTAGCAAGCTGGAAAAGGTCATGGGGTGCAAGCTCGACACGCATTGTACGATGTGCCATATCGTTTTGAGAGGCTATCATGGACATCTGTTTTCTCCTTCACTCGTTTCAGATTATTACTCTTTTTCAAAGTATCGCCTGTGAGTGTGACACCAGTGTGTCAGTAGCAACAGTGGTTTTCTGTAGGAGCCATAATTTATTACGCCTGCTAGCCCACCACTACTCGTTGAAGGAACACGAGGGCGTAATAAATTATGGCTCCTACAGCAGTCTCGTTTTGAGCGCAAGCGTAAGTGATAGAATATTGGAAGTCAA
>DAIQNC010000146.1:7414-8252 GCA_036788655.1 Ktedonobacteraceae bacterium | reverse complement strand
AGAACCTGATATTTAGTCAGGAAGACAATAGCCGTCTCATCCTCATAAATCATATGATGAGGATTTCTACCAGCTATGAGTTCGCAAATAAAACAAGGCCCTTCTTTCGATCTTTTTTCGTAGGCTCCAGTATCAAACGGTTGCGAAGCGAACATCCTGTTTCTCCATCTACTACTATATTGTACAATCAAGAGAGTCTTCCAAATAGCTTACAAATTGTGCAAGTATCTTTTCCAACCGCTGATAACCCCATGCCTGTACATTAAGGTTCTTTGAGCTAAGAATAAAGTTTACGTTGACCATATCTCGCATCACTTTGAAGATTCTCAAGGAAGTATCGAGGTGAGCAGGTAAAGCTCGAACACGACTATATCCTGTAAGATAAGCTTCTTTTAGCATCGGGTAGCCTTCATGAGAAGTGACTACACGCCGATAAAAGGAATCCAGTACGGAAGCTACATCGAACAGGTAATATCCCCAACCGCAATCGTCGAAATCGATTATTCCTACCTTCTCGTTGTGAAGCAGAATGTTGTCTCTATGAAGATCGGCATGAATGAGTCCCCACGATGATGCGTCTTTGTCAATAAGGTTTAATGCTTGTAGAATTTTTGTACTCACTGCTAGCAAAACCTCTTGTTGATAATGTGTAAGAGATACCATAACTTTCTCATTATTAAGCACAGACGACACACCAAATAGGCGTTCCCAATCCCAGGAAGGTCTAACAAATCCCGTTGGGGGAACGAAATGCTCCGAATGCAGATGTAAATAGGCAGTAAAAGCTCCTATTCGCTCAACAATTTCTAGTTGTATTCCTGGTTCAGGAGGCTCTCCC
>DAIQNC010000146.1:4437-7404 GCA_036788655.1 Ktedonobacteraceae bacterium | reverse complement strand
ATATCCAACTGAGAAGCACACATTGTCGAGGCTCTAATATTTCAGTGACTGTCGCACTCATCACAAAAGTGCCATCATGAGTAGGAATAGGTTCAGGCACAAGCAAATGTGTCTCGCGTCGAAGTGCTTGCAACCATTGCATCTCTGACCATTGCTCGACTGCACTCTGGCCCTCAGCAGCACTAATACGAAGCACAAAGCGTTCGCCTGTACAAGTAGTAATCAGATAGACAGCGTTATCCTCATATTGCAAAAGAAAAGACTTAGCTCCTTGAAGACCGTAACAGGGAAGCACTTTCTCTACTAAATCTTGTAAATGATGTAATTGTTGTTGATATGAAACATTTTCAAATGGTTGCAAATGCTCTCTCCTCTTTGCTTCTTTGCCACTTACTGCTACTACATTATACGATGAGGTCTTGCATCTCTCAGTGTTCTATGCTACTCTTCGCTAGAAGAAACGAAATGTCTATGAGTGGTATTTCTAGCATAGAGAAGTGTAGGAAAGTTGATATGATAGCTCAAAGAGAGTCACAGCGCATGACCGTTGATGAGTGGCGTACACTAGAACGACAAAGCCACGATATCAAGCATGAATACATAGACGGTTGGGTGTATGCCATGTCTGGCGGTAGCCTTACACATGCTCGTATTGGCTTCAACGCCTGTGCTGCACTTGAAAATGCGCTCTTGCGAGCAGGCAAGGGTTGTTATGTCTACAATTCTGATGCTGCTACACACCTCTCTTCTCGACGCTACACCTACCCTGATGCCTCCGTATCATGTGATGAACGAGACCATCCTACTCCCGACAAAACAGAGGTTCTGTTTCCATGCGGCATCATTGAGGTTTTATCTGATTCGACGGAAGGGTATGATCGTGGTGAGAAGTTCGGTTATTATCAAGCATGTCCAACTGTGCAAGAATATGTCATGATTTCCACGAGATATCAAAGAGTAGAGGTCTACCATCGCATTGCTCATATGTGGACGTATCAGGTGTATGAGTCGGGCAATACTATCGAATTGAAGAGTATGGGCATACATTTCTCAGTAGTGGAACTGTATCATAATAGCGGTGTGCCAGAAGCAACGAACGATCCTGAAGGTGAAGTATAACCTGTCAATGTAACAATCGCTTAAGCTCCTTCATACGCTCTCCGTAATAATCATACTGACTTCCATCAGGCATACGTATTGGTTTCGCATACGCACGAGTCTTCCGCATAAACTCCTGTACCTCGCGTGGCACATCCTCTCGCGCTCCTACAACTCCTTCACGTACTTCGGTTGAAGAGATATTGCGATACCGATTATCGAACGGTAGAGGGTGAATGTAGTGTGCGAACTGCTCATTTTCGGGTTTGTGAATGAGTACGTTCAACTCTTGCTCACCATCCTTGCCACGTGGCGCAACCAGCAACTCCGACATGCTAAACAGCGTTTTCAGTGAGGCATTGCGGTCATCATAGTAGTGTGGGTCAAGTATCTGCACAATTTTGTCGAAGCCAATCAGGAAAAGTAGCCGCTTCACACGTGGAAATGATGCATGGACAGCCTCAGCCTGTTCGACGTAGAGACCACGATTGAACAACAAAATTCCTGCATTCTCGACACGGCGATGAAGCACTTGCGTAAGCAGGTCAATACGGTCAACAAGTAATGGTCGCTCTACCTTCTCTTTATCGACAATGTGCTTACTAATAGCAGCGTAGAGATATATCTGATGGTCGTTTTGTTGAGTTTGTTGTGAGAAACGTCGTGCCTGTTTGAGTAGCGCAATATGAGCTATCGTCGGCGGATTGAATGAACCAGGAAAAACAATAATATTCGCGTGAGGCACAGGCGAGCCAGGAGCCACAAACGCCTGTGGCTCTGCATCGGGTTGTAGCTTATCAAGTACACGCTGTATACGTTCGAGCCGTTTGAGTATCATAGGAGAGATGTACATGGCGATATTGTATCATACTCGCCACAAACGCTTATCCTTCATCAATTATTGTAACATCCTGGCTCGCTCATAGGCTCGCTCGGCCTCTGGAACTCTGCCAAGTGCCATCAGCGCGTCTCCCCGGTTTTTGTGAAACGCACTCACTGCCGGTTGCAGATGTATCGCGTGTTCATACGCAAGCAAAGCCTCTCGATAACGTCCCAGTTCGGAGAGAACGTTGCCTTTTCCCGTGTAGGCAAGTGTCAGATTGGGGTTGAGTTGCAGAGCGTACTCATACGAGGCTAGGGATTCTTGATAGCGTTTCAGGTCATACAATGCACCACCACGCCCACTATAAGCGGTAGCCAGGTTCGGGTCGATGGCGATAGCGCGTTCAAATGACGCCAGTGCTTCCTGTGGACGATGCATTCGCCAGAGCGTCCACCCCTTTCCATCGTGAAGAGAGGCAATATTCGGACGAAGGCTCAGAGCATGAGTATAGTCAGCTAAAGCCTCTTCATATCGCTTCACATGATAATAGGTATCGGCACGGTATTCGTAAACGAGTGCTATATTCGGGTCAAGTTGAATGGCATGATGAAAAGCACGAAGAGCTTCATCATAGCGTCCGAGACGGAAAAGTGTTCTACCTATCCCATTATAACATGATGGGTTTGCGTTATCGAGCTTGATTGCCTGCTTGTATGCATCGAGCGATTCCTGATAGCGCAACAACTGGCGCAACGTCCATCCGCGCCCATCGTGAGCGAGCGCATTTTGAGGAACGCGCTGAACCACCTCATCATACGCAGCGAGTGCCTCCTCGAATCGTTTCATATCATACAAAACTTGCGCTTTGCTCATATAAGCGTCAATAGAAGCAGGGTCAATCTGGATAGCCTGATCGTGAAACGATAACGCCTCTTCATAATGTTTGAGGAAATAGAGAACATTTCCCTTACCGTTATATGCTTGTGCAAAGCGTGGATCAAGGTCAATAGCGCGTCCATAGGCGGCAAGAGCTTCGGCATAACGTC
>DAIQNC010000146.1:0-4427 GCA_036788655.1 Ktedonobacteraceae bacterium | reverse complement strand
AATTGAATAAGTGTACTTCCCTTTCCTTCATAGGCATCAGCAAATGAAGGCGCACGTTTTATGGCACGCTCGAATGCAGTAAGAGCATCGGCATAACAACGCATATTGAAAAGAGCGTTGCCCTCATCAAGCCATTCCTGTTCCGTCTTCTGCAACGCCCCTGACACTGCATGAGGATTTAACAGGTCACTGATGAACGAGGCCACATCAGGATAACGATCCTCGCGTTTCTTAGCGAGTGCCGTAAGAATTGCCTGTTCGACGTGTTTCGGCACGGCAGGATTGATTTCTGAAAGTGGACGAGGTGGCTCAGACTGATGTTTGCTCCACAATGCAAGGGCATGAGGAGCCATAAACGGTGGACGCCCTGTCAATAGTTCGTAGGCAATACAGGCCAGCGCATATTGATCGCTTCGTCGGCTTGCGAAGCCCTCGAACTGTTCAGGTGACATGTAGAGCGGCGACCCGATACCATTGACATACTTCGTCTTGCGCGACTCCAGAAAGACTGCAATGCCAAAATCGGCAATGAGCGCATCATCTTTCGCATTGAACAGAATATTTTCTGGCTTGAGGTCACGATGCACAATCTGCTGCTCATGCACATAATGTAGGGCTTGTCCCACCTGTATCAACATGCTCATCACGTCATTGAACGGTATTCGATTGGGAGCGTGGCGATGAATGCGGTCACGTAGCGATCCATTTGGCGCAAATTCAGCAACAATATACGGAAATCCTTCGTCGATGCCCAGGTCGAAGATAGGCAGAATATGGGGATGTCGAAGCATCTCAAGGAAACGTGCCTCCTGTAAAAAATTTTCACGCTCCTGCGGCGAACTGAGATAGGTGAGATGCATAATCTTGATGGCAACCACACGGTTCGACAGGTACATGTGTGTTGCTCTATAGATGCGTCCAAAGGAACCTGCGTCAAACCTGTCCGTGATGCGATAGTTCCCAATTTGCTTTCCTATATAGCTGTCTTCTACATCGTCGCTCTCTGGCATAGTGGCGTCTTTCATGAGGTAGTTGTTCGTAGATGTTCTCCTGGCAGAGTTATTATGCAATATCTCCCTAATTGATGCAAGCATAGTATTAGACGTGCTGGTGGACATAAAATAAAAAGAGCAGAGCAATTATCAGCGTTGATAGTTGCTCTGCTCTTTTTATTTTATAGAATACTAGTCCTTCATCAAACGACGCAGAACTGCTAGTAAGATGCCACCATTTTCGTAGTAGGTCACGTCGATGGGGCTATCGAGTCGTGCAATGGTCTGGAAGGAGAAGGTCGAGCCATCCTCGCGTGTCACCTTCACCGTTACTTCCTGGCGTGGCTTGAGACCCTGTTCGATACCGACGATATCGTAGGTTTCGCGTCCTGTCAGTCCGAGCGATTCTTTGTTCTCGCCCTGCTTAAACTGAAGTGGTAAGACACCCATACCGACGAGGTTGCTACGGTGAATACGCTCATAGCTTTCGGCAATTGCGGCACGTACACCGAGCAACTGCGGCCCCTTCGCTGCCCAGTCACGCGAGCTACCAGAACCGTACTCCTTGCCGGCGATGACCAGTAACGGCACACCATCCTTTTGATACTGCATCGAAGCATCGTAGATAGTCGTTTGCTCACCGTCAGGAAGATGAACGGTGTAATACCCTTCCTTGTCAGGCGTCAGCTTATTGCGAAGTCGGATGTTACCAAAGGTTCCGCGCATCATCACTTCGTGGTTGCCACGACGCGCACCATAGGTGTTGAAATCACGCCGCTCGACGCCATGCTCCAACAGGTACTTTCCGGCAGGGCTGGATGGCGCGAAGTTGCCAGCAGGTGAGATGTGGTCAGTGGTAATCGAGTCATCAACCATCACCAGAACACGCGCTCCGTGAATATCCTTGACGGGTTCGGGCTGGTCTGTCATGCCCTGAAAGAACGGAGGCTCCTGAATATAGGTCGAATTAGGATCCCACTCGAAGAGTTCGCTCTGTGCATTAGTGAGGGAACGCCAATGCTCATCACCCTCGAAGACGTGTGCATAGTTGCGCTCGAACAGTTCGGACGTAACCGCTTTCCCAACGGCATCGCGCACCTCTTCCTGAGTGGGCCAGATGTCGCGCAGATAGACTGCATCACCGTTCACATCAGTTCCGACAGGCTCTTTTGTCAGGTCGATATCGACAGTTCCTGCAAGCGCATAGGCAACGACGAGCGGTGGTGAAGCCAGGAAGCTCGCACGTACCTGTGGATGAATGCGTCCCTCAAAATTACGGTTGCCGCTCAGCACTGCCGCGACGACAAGGTCGTTGTCCTGGACAGCTTCGGCAACTGGCTCGGCAAGTGGACCACTATTACCAATGCAATTATGAACGGCTACCGTGCCTGCAACAAACGCATGCACATCATTCACCGACAGGTCGAACACCTTTCTTGTTCCAATCGGACGCCGTTCTACCACTTGAAGAGAGAGCGTCGGTAATGTAAATGCTTCCTTTTTAACGCAGTAGCGTTTTGCAGCCTCTGGATTCTCCCGTGTACTCAGTGGTGCAAACCACTCGCGTACCCCCATCTGGTTGAACAGTTTTACGGGCGAAGGAAAATCGCAAGCATCTCTATGAAGCGGCTGGAACTTACGTGTCGTTGAGTCCGGTAAGCGCGAGAAGCGGTCGTGACCTTCCAATAGTGCATAATGAGGAGAAACAACTGGCTCACGCTCCATCAATTCAACCGATGCTCTCTTACGAGCATTAGAGAATGTTAGCGTGTTGTCCAACTGATGCATTACCTTCAAACGTTCCGACATCCAGAGGCGTTGACGGTGTATCTCATTCACTAGACGCCAGTACACTGCTGCTGCGCTCGCACGTAGAGCTTTATCCATACAATAGCGGAAACCCACACGGGTTACGAATGAAAGGCCATCTGGAAGCTCTAAACGAACCTCTATTCGTGGAAGCCCATCCTGCGCTATCGGATAGGAAGAAGTTGCATGGCGCGTAGGATATTCGTATAGTTTGACACCATTTGTCTCCACTCCGCATCGTGTTAGCAGATGAACTATTTCACGCATGATCTGCTTGAGAGCCTCGACATGCTCTGGTACGGTACTCTGGGAATATGCAGGTGGATCAAGTGTTGCATCGTCCTCGTACTTACCCCAGCGATGCAAGGTAGGTGCGTGTCCATCTGCGCCAAAGAGTCCACCTAAGAACTCACGTACCACTGCGACAGGGCAATTCTCATCCAACACAAATGCTGGTAATGTCGGTTTCTGCTGAATACGTCGTCCAGTTCTTACACCTGATAGCGTACAGATGGCCTCTGTAAACGGCTTCGGCAACACGATAGTCCATTTTCTCTCATCATAGCGCGTTGCAGAAGGGCGACAGCCAGTAAGCAATTCAACATCGTCGAGAACAGCTTCACGATCCATGGCTTGTCCCACATGCATTCGTCCTTGTCCCAGAAGACTGATAGAGCCATCACTGAGCAGATGACCAAGTAAGCGAGCAAAAGCAAGCGTTCGCAACCGTTCACGCTCTGTACTCATAGTAAAGGTCAGATTGCCTACATGCAGCACATAGTCGGCTTCGTCATGACCCGGCTCGTCTAATGGAGTTTCAAGGCCAACTATGACGCGATCCTGTCCCAGAACAATCTCATCAGCACGTACCCAACGTCCGTCCGCGCAAAGAATTTTATGGTCAGGAGTACAAACAAGTGTGCGTCCATCCTGAAATGCGAGTAAAACACAATCACGTTCACCCTGAACCATCATCTCGTTCTGCATTGCGGTACTGAGCCTACCATCCTCAGTGGGAGCGAGTAGAGAGACTCCGCCAGAAAGAGGCATCTGCTCAATACGCCGCGAAGTACCGTTAGCAAGCAATACTGGCGTTCCTTCGGCAATACAAGTCGTACACCCGTAACCTACAAGGTGAAACCGCAATGCTTCAAGGTATGGCAATAAATCGGCATTATTGAGGTAGTCTACGACAGCGCGTGAGCCAGGTGCAAGGCTTGTCTTGACAGTTGGTTTGACGGAAAGGCCACGCTCTACCGCGTGCTTCGCCACCAGACCTGCTGCAACCATTACCGATGGATTCGAGGTGTTCGTACAACTTGTGATTGCGGCAATCGCAACAGAGCCGTTCGTCATATGGCTCTGTGTACCGCCCATCTCAACAAGCACATCCTGTTTCGATACACCATTGTGTCCATTGCCTGAACCATTCGTGCCTTTGCTTGCCAACGTCTTCTTCGCATCCTCATGTTGAGCAACTGGATCGGGTCTGCCGTTTCTATCGCCTTCACCTAGATAACGGTTGACATCATCCTCTGTCGTCTCGTCTTCCTCGGCATCTTTGAAACGGTCAGCATAGGCGGTGCGGAAAACCTGGCTCAGATTTTGCATGGGTACACGATCCTG
>DAIQNC010000145.1:2747-8311 GCA_036788655.1 Ktedonobacteraceae bacterium | reverse complement strand
ACTTCAAGCAGGTCAGCGATACTACCCGTGGCAACCATTGCGATGCGTTCGTTATCGCGCAAATGCCCATCAACAACACGCACGTAGGCAATCACGCCTTTATAGGCATCATAATGTGAATCGAACACAAGAGCGCGAAGTGGAGCATCCACATCACCCTTTGGCGGAGCGATGTGCTTGATAATTGCTTCGAGAATATCCTGCGTTCCGATGCCCTCTTTTGCCGAAGCGAGGATGCACTCCTCAGCAGGTATGCCAATCACATCCTCGACCTCGTGCTTGACCTTCTCAGGATCGGCACTGGGCAGGTCAATTTTATTGATAACGGGGATAATATCCAGGTCAGCTTCCACTGCCAGATAGAGGTTAGCGAGCGTCTGAGCCTCGATACCTTGCGTTGAATCTATAACGAGCAACGCCCCCTCACATGCAGCAAGGCTACGTGAGACTTCGTAGGTGAAGTCCACATGTCCGGGAGTGTCGATGAGGTTCAACTCATACTCTTCCCCATCATTTGCCGTATAGCGCATTCGCACAGCCTGTGCCTTGATGGTGATACCCTTCTCACGTTCCAGTTCCATCTGGTCAAGAGTCTGCTCCATCAATTCACGCTTGGAGACCGTACCAGTGAATTCGAGCAAACGGTCAGCAAGCGTCGATTTGCCGTGATCAATGTGGGCGATGATACAAAAATTCCTGATATGTGCCTGATCCATGTTATTCAATAATTCCTCCACACAACACTTCATCACCATCTTCGCCACCATAGAAAACGGCGGCCTGTCCCGGGGTGATGGCCCTTTGTGGATGTATAAGTGCTACCTGTACGCGCCCTCCTTCAAGGGGAGTGACAAGTGCAGGTTGTTCGGGTGCTTTATAGCGCACTTTGACCTGTGCCTCGAATGGCTCCGTTGGTGTTTCGCCGCTCAGATAATGCATATGACCGACAATAAATGTTTCTTGATTGAGAGCCGATGCAGGGCCAACGACGAGAGCATTGTGTGTCGCATCAATTTTCAAGACGTGCAGAGGCTCCTGCGAGGTCAAGCCAAGCCCTTTACGCTGACCAATAGTGTAATAGGCCAGTCCTCGATGTCGCCCCAGTACCTGTCCTTGCTGATTATAGATTGGCCCTGGCTTTGGGATAGAGATAAGCGGCTTTGCGGCAGTGGCTACACCTGTCCCCGACGCACCAACTGTATGAGCCGAACTTGCGCCCATAAGTACAGCATCATAATCGCCCTGCGCCTGAGCATAACGGTCGATGAAACTCCGATAATCGTTGTTGGCAACAAAGCAAATTTCCTGGCTCTCCGCCTTCGTAGCAACGCTCATGCCACGTTCCGCCGCCATCGCTCGTACCTGAGACTTGGTAAAACTCCCAAGTGGAAAGCACGCATGAGCGAGTTGGTGCTGATTCAGCACGTGCAACACATAGGATTGGTCTTTTTCAGGGTCTACAGCCCGCCGTAAGCGACGCTTACCCGTTACAGGAGAATCGTCTACACGCACATAATGGCCTGTTGCAAGGTAATCGGCGTCGAGTGCAAGTGCGCGGTTCAGTAGCACAGTAAAGCGGATGTGGCGATTGCAGGTTAAACATGGATTGGGTGTTAGTCCCGCAACATATGACTCATAGAAGGAATCGACAATCTTGTGCTTGAACTCTTGCTCGACATTAACGAGGTAAAACGGAATGTCGAGCAGACGTGCAACACGACGCGCATCATCCACCGACTCCAGTGAGCAACATTTATTCTGAACAACGCGCTCAACGCCATCATCTTCCCCTTCGATAACGCCTGGCTCCGACCAGAGGCGCAACATAATACCGATGACCTCATGCCCCTGTTCTTTCAGGAGCGCGGCGGCGACTGAGCTATCAACGCCGCCGCTCATTGCGACGACTATTCGTGCCATGTTCTATTCCTACCTGCTTGTGCTAGTATGACCTTTTATGATTCTTTAGATATAAGAAAACACATGTTGTGAGAAGTTCGTACATCATAGCAAAAACGACTAGCCTTCTTGCTCTTCGGGCTAGTCGCGTCAATGTTGCGATTCCATTTCTATCGTGTTGTAAACAGGATATATGCGTGAGTATGCCCCTTCTTGCCATGCTAAGAGTAGCACAGCAGGGGTACTTTGTCAAACGCAGTCACGTTCTACGTGCAAAAGAAGAACGGTACTACATTGTCAAAACATCGCGTTTCTGGTATGATGTGTCGCAAGTCACAAGCGTTTCATCGTCCAGTGTTCGGAGAGGTTGACACAACGTATTTTTTGGGCGATGGGACAGTGTAGCCAGAAGATAGACCTAATTTCGTTTTTTTATGCAGTAGTGACATAGTAGTTATATAGTAGTCATATACCAGGACATAGAGACGCTCGAAAAGCCGGAACTCTCTACAGGCTGTCGGGCAGGGAGAAGCAATCATGCCGAAGAAATCAACGCCTGTGCGAAGTGGAGTGCAACGCAGCAAAACAAAGACATCAAAAGCATTTGAACTGGTACGTCCCACTTCCGCCACCTCACCCGAATCAGAGGCTGTCGAGGTCGAGCAACCTGTCGTGATTGAAGCAAATGAAACTGAAAGTGGCGAAGAGCGTTCAGGACAAACATTCAGCGAGCCAAAAGCAACGGCGACTGCTACAACAGCGACAAAGCAGCGAATTGAGGACGTTCCAGCCGTGGCACAGCGCAGGTCTCGTGGCAGAACAACACAGAGTGCTTCAGGACTTGCGACGCTGCCAGCAGTTCCTCAGAAGAAAAGCGATGATGTCACCGAGGATGTTGTATCTACTCCCCCAAAATCGTCGTCAGCCACGACAGCTAGTAAAGGCAGTGCTTCGGAGCGACTCGCAGCCCGTCGCCAGGGGTCGCAGAAGGTTCAGCAACGCAACGCTGCTACCCTTATTACCGCCGAACACTACTCCTATGTCAGACGTGATCTAATGTTCATCGCGTCCCTCGCGATTATTATGTTCATTATCCTGGCGGTTCTATACTTTGTACCGGGCATCTAATTTCCATGACTATAAGAAATTCATAGGATGTAGAAGAACACTGACATTATAATGCCAGTGTTCTTCTAATATTTCTGTATACATCGGTGTTTGTAATGTCTATTTTCCACCGACCATTTATGGTTAGATAGGTAGCGTGGATTGCACCTCGCTAGTGTACAAGTGGGCGAGACCCGATACCTTCAGGAACACCCTTGCGATATGCCTGTGGAATGGTCACACCCAGGACGCGCTGCATCGCCATCGTGTGGCAGCAATCCCCCCAGTCCTGGAAGAAACGACAGGTGCAATGCCATTCGCCATCATCATAATTCGTGGTGTGGACATCGTTCTCGCCGTGAAATTGTGCCTCGAAGTGAGTGAACTGAATACGCTCAGGTTCTTCCGCATAACGTTTGGCTTTTGCGATCTTGTTAATCATGCTTGAATTCATGGTGTTTTCTCCTTGAAATCCTAACTCTACCCACCTGCGGCTTCTCCATTATGATGCTTCAGTGGTTAGTTCCTATATGACCCGGCACATGCAACATCGCCTGTGTCGCGCAAGCATTTGTTATATCGCGCCTATGTTAACCCATTCAACAAATATGTTGAATAGTTTACCTTCGTTGCTGTTTATCTATCTCCTTTCATAAAAGAATATGCTTATCGGCCTCTGTACACAGAGGATTGGTCAAAATGAAGGTTCGATAAGTGCAGTAGTAACACCCTCCTCTCACATACAACCCACACCTTAAACAATCGGAATAACCAGGCACTTTATGAACGGTTGAAAGGATGAAAATAAAAAAACACCAGGAACATCCTATTCCTGGTGTGTCTGTTGGCGTGTAACGTTCTTTGAGTCTATCTTCGTCTCTATTGTATCTACTGTCTCAACCGTTGTTTCAGCCTCAATCATAGCCACTGTCACCTTTTTCGTCGCTATTCGCAACGCAGGAACAAGCTGTGAGACTGAATACATACGCACTTCCATTCTCACCCGACACGCACTGTCGGATGTGTGGTTCAAATGCCCTTCACGCAGTGCATCTCTGCACCGTGTTCTACGGGCTTGCATATTTACACTCAGATTTCTTTGCTGATGGAGACGATTATACCATAAAGATACGTGAAAGTCCACCCTTTAGCATGGCAAAGTTCTCACTTTCAAACTCATATGCAAAATATTAAGGTTCCAGGCGTTCCTATGGTAGAGTTACTGAAAGCTTATCTCAACATAAATTTTCTTCCCATATGGAGGTGTGTGTGAAGCATAGAGGTTCCCTGTATGATACTCCTCTTCCCAGAACTAAGACGTTCTCTAGCAGTCAGACATCTCGTTTTCTTTCCTTACTTTCTCCATTCTTCGTTATTTTGCTACTGAGTGCCTGTTCGCTCACTGGCAATCCTGGTAATACAAGTACATCAACGAGGCAGCTAACCCCCTCATCGCATGGAGTAACGCCGCTTACAACACCGCATTCGCTCTCAAAACTCCCTGATGGCGTTGGCACTCCTTCTGATGGCTCAGGGACACCGCTTCCCACCAATGAAGTGAAACCTCTCGTCTTTAACCTGGTATACAACGACGCTGCGATGGAGCAAGCGGTCACTCAGATATACACGCCCGGCTCATCGGCGTTTCATCAGTATCTCACTGCGACGCAAATAGCGCAACGCTACGCCCTTTCCGATACGCAGGTGACACAGGTACGAGCATGGCTCACGAAAAATGGCTTTACAGTAACGTCAGTTGATGCCCTTCATTCGTCTATTCAGGTGACAGCAAGCGTTGGGACTATTGAAAACGCGCTTCATATTCAGTTGCAAGCTCATAGTATTCTCGGTCATGAGTTCTTCATTCAAAGTGGTGAACCAACCCTTCCTCATGCTATCGCATCTCTCGTCCAGTCGATCACTGGCCTGGATAACTTTGCTCTACCAGATTTCAAGCCACCATTCATGCTTGCACATTCGGCAACAACATCGAATGCAGATTGCGCCAATTATGGAGCGAATAACACATTGACACGCAACAAGTTAGCAGCAGCGTATCAGGTCAATCAGCTCTATCAGCAGAATATCCAGGGACAGGGAATGACCATTGGTGTTGCTGAATTTGGCGAGCCATATAGCCCGAATGATATTGCGAACTACGCCGCGTGTGTCGGTATCGGTACTCCCCAGATTGAGAATATCAATGTCGATGGAAATTTGGCGGCTGGCTCAGGTCAAGGTGAGGCAGCGATGGATCTGGAACTTATTGCAGGTCTCGCGCCAGAGGCACACATCCTCGATTATCAGGCTGATACCAACTCCGTTTCTTTCGCACAGGCTCTTGTTGATGTCTTCAATCGCGTCGCTACCGACCATCGTGTTCAGGTACTCAGCGTCAGTTACGGAACGGGCGAGAACTCTTTTAGCTCAACTGAACTTGATGCCGTCAATCGTAGCCTACGCACACTTGCCGCTGAAGGTATCTCGGTCTTTGTCAGTAGCGGAGACTGTGGTGCGTATGCCCTGCGTCTCCGTCAACCACAGGTAGCTGAGGTATC
>DAIQNC010000145.1:0-2717 GCA_036788655.1 Ktedonobacteraceae bacterium | reverse complement strand
GGAACACACCTTGAGGTCAACAATAGCGATACGCGCATCAGCGAAACAGCATGGGGCGGCGATGACGGACTACCAGTATGCCAGAACGATTGGGGAAGTGGTGGCGGCGTCAGCCAGGAGAGCAGTTTCCATCTTCCATCGTGGCAAATTGGACCAGGAACAACAACTCACTATGATGGCTCGGCTGACCACGTGATTACAACCGCCTTTCCACCCACTCCTGTCGCTGCTCCAAATGGTTTACGCCAGGTTCCCGATGTTGCCGCCGCCGCTTACCCGAACATCGCCATCTACTATCAGGGAAGCTGGATTGCATCGGGCGGCACAAGTGCGGCTGCTCCCATCTGGGCGGCTGGTGCATTGCTTATAGACCAAGGGCTTCATCAGCAAGGCAAATCGCCACTCGGCGGCGTTCCTGAATTGTATACACTTGCGAACCAAGCAGGAAGCCATCATCCCTATACCGATATCACACAGGGCAACAACCTGTTTTATACAGCAGCAAGCGGATGGGACTATGTGACAGGCTGGGGTTCCCCAAATTTTCAGGACATCCTGTCGCTTGAGCTTAAGAGCATGGCAGAAGCGTAGTCAGTGGAACTAGACCGAAAAGAAACCTTATCGGTCTAGTTTCATCTTCTATTAGACCTCCACGTAGCGTTTGTCTTCAATCAGTTCGTCATACACATGCTCAACTTGACTGGCGACATGTTGCCAGCTATAGCGTAGCACAGAGCGACGTGCCGCTGCTCGCATTCGCGCACGTAACATGGGGTCACGCACAAGCATATCGAGACGGGCAGCGAAGTGGGCTGGACAGCGAGGCAGCAGAAATCCTGTCTCATCGTGTCGTACAACCGTCATTAAGCCCCCTGCACGTGTCGCTACGACAGGAGTTCCACATGCCAGCGATTCGACAGCCACAAGCCCGAAGCTCTCATGATAGGATGGCACAACAGTCACATCAGCGGCACTGTAGAAAAGGGGAAGCATCGACTGTGGCTGCGCTCCGAAGAACTGAACACGCGAACTGATATGTAAATCCGCCGCCAGTGATTCAAGTTTTCGCAGGTCTTTGTCCTCTCCCGGCTTTCCACCGACAATCACAATCTGTGCGTCCTGCTCCATCATCGAGGCAGCCTGTAACAAGATATCTGGCCCTTTGAATGGATCCAGGCGCCCGGCAAAGAGGAGAACAGGTTGATGCAGGTCGAGTCCAAGCTGTGTGCGTACTTTGAAACGGTCATGAGGCACAAAGAGGTCGAGATTGACGCCGCATGGAATAGTAACTACTCGCTCGGCTGGAATGGCACAGATATGGCAGATATGAGAAGCTTCCTCTGCTGTTGCGGCTATCATGCGATCCACGGACTCAGCGATACGTTGTTCCATGTCGAGACGTTGTTGCGGCTCCGGCTCATTCGGGTTAGCAAGTTGCTTCATACGAGCAAGCGTGTGAAACATAGTGACATGAGGAATATTCCAACGTTCCGCGAGCAACATCGCAGCTGCTCCTGAGAGCCAGTAATGACTATGTATCACGTCATACTGCTGAGCGTGATTTCGCGCAAACTCGTCAATCTTGTCAGCGAATGTGGGAACATACGCAAGGAGAGCGTTTTTGTGAACGGGTTCCTGTGGCCCGGCTTGAATATGAATAACGCGCACATGTGGTGCAAGCGATACAATTTGTGGAAGATGTGGATGTACCCAACGAGTGAAAATGTCTACATTGATGTGACGACGGCCTAATTCCAGTGCCAGTTCGCGCATGTAGACGTTCATGCCCCCCGCATCCTTCGTACTACCCGGCATATCGAGTGGTGACGTGTGGACACTGAGCATGGCGATAGTATACGACACAAGTCTACTCCTTCTATTTATCTGGAAACGGTGGGTTTGGCACAGATGCGAGGCCAGCGTCCATCACCGATACGCGGATTCGCTACCAGCATACTTATGCTCCTTTCTTGAATGAACACAATGTGCGGTCTTTACAGAACCGCACATATACTACAACATACACGGATGAGCATTCTATTTCGTTTAGGGCTGCGAAATGTTATGCCGCAAGTCGCTAATCGCATCGTACATTTGTCGGGAATCGACGCCTGAGCCTTGCGAGAGGTCTTTGAGGCAATCTATACGCAACTGAAGAGCCTTGTTGAAATCCTGGGATGTGACACCGCTATACGAGGCCAATTCGTCGAGGATAGACTGGTCGGCGTGTTCAAAGGTATCGTCGAAGTCGTTCCAGAGCGAGAGCGGAATCGGAACAACGGCATCAGGCTTCTTTGTATCAGCCTGTAGGCGTACAAAATGCGTAGAAAACCAGCGACGCCGTGCTGGATAGCTACGCCCAATCAGACCTATATTGATAATCAATCCCAATCGTCGCACATCTTCCGGGTTCAGGTGCAGGTCGTTTCTGTACATGTTCATAACATCATTTATCGTATCAGCATGTACGCTGGTGGCAACGTGATAGCCCTTAGCTGGCAGCGTCAGGAAACGGCGGGCGATACGTCCCCACATATAAATCGGCAGGTGGTCGCTGACCTCGTTGCACAGAGCGTAGGTCGTGGCAGGGTCGATGTCTGGAAGTCGCGTGAAAGCGAAATTTTCATACATACCCGACATATATACCAGAGCCGTCCCCTCTGGCAAAAATTGTAGTAAAGCATTGAGTGTTGTCGTTTTGCCCACACCCGGCTGTG
>DAIQNC010000144.1:2804-8313 GCA_036788655.1 Ktedonobacteraceae bacterium | reverse complement strand
TCATCAAGATGAACGGAGATAGACCCATCTTCGGCAAGCAGTTCTCGTAACAACACAAGACGTTCACGTAGAAATTCTATATAGTGGCTACCAACCAGTAAATCACTATATGCATCATCCTGAGACCGAGACTGAAATATGCTATTTGTCGCAAACGGTGGATCAATGTATATAAGCTGTACTTTGCCACGTATAGAGGAATCTTGAAGCAACGAGGCCAGAACAGGTAAATTATCAGCATAATACAAACGATTTGACTCTCCACCGTGCCATAGTAAATGACCCACTTCTGGTTCAGTTTGTAATATCTCGAACTCTGAACGTTTGCCTTCATAGGCAAGACTTACATCTAATCCACTATTGAAAAGACTCGAAGTTTGTGTGAGTTTATTTCTCCATTTATCTTTTGATATTCCTGTAGCCATATGTACCTTTCCTTATGATCGCAACCAATCAAGTGTTAGACGTTCAGGAAGCATACGGAGCGTAAGTACCATAATCTTCTCAGGCCAACTCTGCTCTAGCCGTGCATAATCATTCCACATTGTACCAAGTAGCAGCCCTGGCCCATCATTGAGAAAAATGACTTTGACCTTCAAATGGTGTGCTTGTGCGAATGTAAGTATCTCATCGGCACAATGACGATAGCCCCCTATTCTGTCGTCTTCCTGCGCTCTCCCACGATCCGAGTCGTATCTTGCTAATCCAACAGCTAAAATGGCCTCTTCGTTCAATGAAGTAGTATCGTTATATATCACGAAATCAACAGGTCGTTTGGGGTTGGGATATTGCTGGAAAACCTTACCTGGCAGAATATCGGCTCCTGCTCTTTCCGGCCCAGCTATTGTTAGCATTGGAAATTGAGTACGCAGTATACCAAAGAATCTTTCGGTTAAATTGTAACCTTTTGATCCACGATCTTTGTATTCCCATAAAATTGCAGATAGTGCTTCATCAGGAATTGGACGACTTAAAAAGGCTCTCTGGACTTCCGTTATTGGCCTGAACCCTGTACCAAATTGAGCAATAATATCCGTTGATTTCAGCTTTCGTTTCAGCATCTCAACGGGAGTCTCTGGACTGACATACTTGCGAAATATCCGTGATATTTGTACTCTAGCAGTGCTATCACGGATGGCGGAAATTTCCTGAAAAAGGCGTTCTGATGACTCAGCAGCTTGCACTAATTGACCAAATATTTCAAGATATGGAGCATATAATCGGCTTGCATCTTGTAAATAATCAGGGTAATACTGACCTTTGGCAAGCGTTATCCAGAGATGACCTTCATCCTTATAATCAGCAAAAGACGTTGGTGGACGTATATTCATGTTTAAACCTACATATATTACATTACCCTATCCGTCTGCACCGCTACCGCAATCGCAATCGACAACTGCGCGAGGTCTGCCATGCTGACATCGAAGGCACTGAGGCCGAGTTGTTCGGCGCGTCGTTTCGCGTTTCCGTGGAGACGCACTGAGGGACGCCCACTGCGTAGCTGAATGACTTCCATTTCGCGCCATGCGACCCCTCGTAGCCCTGTGCCGAGTGCTTTGCTGATAGCCTCTTTCGCCGCGAAACGACTCGCGAGCCGCTCAACTTTGCCTCGGCATTGACGCGCCTCGATGTCGGTATAGACGCGCTGAAGGAAACGTTCGCCGTGTCGCTCGTAGACGCGCCTCACACGGTCAACCTCGATGATGTCGATGCCCACCGCGATATTGACGCCCTGTGGCAATGCGAGCGGTGCAGGAAGACCAGCAAGACCCGATGGGCCAAAAAGCCAGCCAGGGGGCGCGATTCCCGGCTTGCTGACAAGCGGCGTGAAGTGAAGCGGAAGGTCATTCACCCGCTCTTCACGCTCATCCTGGAGTTCCTGCTCTTCCCAGTTTTGAGGAAGTTGCTGGTCTTCGTTCAACTATTTGCTCGTTTCGCTAATTTCTAGCTGCTCAGGCTCTTCGTGGATTGTTCCAGTGATATCGCCAGCAGCGAGAACAGTTGGAGCAGGGCCAGTGCCGCGTCCCATGCCACGATAGATGTAGCCAAGTCGATTCATCTCAACCGCTTCATAGACGTTGCGACCGTCGATGAGGACGGGACGACGCATCGAGGCGCGAATTTGCAGCATGTTGAGCGACTTGAACTCGTTCCATTCGGTGACGATAACCAGTGCGTCCGTTCCCTCGGCAACTTCATAGGCATTCTGGCAGAAGGTGATATCGGAAAGGCGGATACCTTCGCGTTCGAGTGCAGTGCGTCCGGTCTCCATCGCAACAGGATCATAGACACGCACCGTCGCGCCCTGGCTCATCACCCATCTAATGATGTCGATAGCAGGAGCTTCGCGCATATCGTCGGTATTCGGTTTGAAGGCCAGACCAAGAACGCCAATGGTCATGCCACGTAGTGAGCCGAGAATGGCGGTCAGCTTCGAGACGACGAGGCGTCGCTGGTCATGGTTGATGTCCATAACGGCGTGGAGTAGTTGAGGGTGCAGTCCGGCTTCGTCCGCCATGTGTGCTAAAGCTCGTACATCCTTTGGGAAACAATTGTGGCTGATGAGACCGGATGAGGCAATTAGCGTACCTGTACTCGTCTCCATGCTGTAGACCATTGTGTCAACATTGTTATGCTCGACTTTGCGCACAGTCACGGTAGCAAAGGCTCCGTGTCGCTCGTATCCATGAGGCTGTATGTGGCGTTGATAGCCAAGCAGTACCTGCTCGATATGTGCGAGCCGTTTGTTGCCGAACGCATTCTTGAGTACGGCTATCTGTTCGTAGCCACTTACGCGCAAAATGTAGGCTTGCTGCTTCGATTTGTTCATCATGCGTGTGCGAATAGAGGGAATGATGCCTATTGTCTGTAACAGGAGGGTCATGCCGTCTGCCAGAGACTTACTGACGGTAGCATACTCTAGCATGAGGTTCTGTTTATCTTGCACCGTCGTCACCACACCATCGCCACTGAATGCGCCACGAATGAGTTCATAGCGCAACTCAGGCGAGACGTTGAATACCAGTCGTGGCAGTGCTTTATCCTCTGAGCGTGTTCCACAGCGTAAGACATCGCGTAGCAGCCATGCGAGGATGCGTGAGGAGACGGTGGTTGTCAGGGCATGAGTAGCGTTGCGCTCAATGAATTTGAGACCCCATTGTTGGAGAATACGTTGCACATCCGCAATATATTCTGTCTCCTGTTCATGGAAGGTGAAACCGATACGCTCACGTACCGCATCGGCACGTCCTGTATCCAGCGAGATGTAGCCTTCTGCAAGATAATAACCGCATAAGCGCAGCAGGTCAGCATCGACGGGCAGAAGTGCGTTTATCATGGTTGCTGAGCCCTTAGCGGTGTATAATTTTAGCTTTTCCGCAGGTACGTCGAGAACATGAAGCTTGCTCAAATGGCGGAACAGGCGGAGCGACATGCGATTATGACGCTTAATCTCATTCGGGTATTTGAGCATTTCCTGTGGTATCGCGGAAGCAAAGTCTGCATACTGCTCTGTAAAGCTGCTGTCTACTGGTTGTACATAGACATCGTTCTCTAGCTCAGTGCCTTTGAGCAAGTCAATCAAGTTGAGATGCGTTGCTGACTCAACTGCTGGTAAGTCGCAGAGAGCCATCAGCTTGTCACCGGGAACAACGGCTTCTGCTGCCATGATGTTGAATTGCTGATTGCGGTACAGGATAACGGGATGGTCTGAGGTGACTTTAAGGGTGCGTCCCATGCTCGTGTTCATCGTGACCATTTTGCCTTTGTAGGGGCGTCGTGTCACGGCTTTGACATCAGCAAGGACAGGATTGCCAGTTTCTAAATCGAAGGCCAGTACGCGCTGGTGTTCGGGCTGCACAAGCTCGACGACATCGCCACGAAACGGTGTGCCGCCCTTTGTGAATATCGTATCGAATCGCTCCGCCGCTACATTCGGACTATTAAGAGTGAAGACGGTTTCGTCGGCTTCAAAGCAACTTCCACCGTATCCCAGGCCAGCATCGAGAAACGCTCGTCCAATGCGCGTATCGTAGCCCATGCCAACGGCAACCTCTTTGACATCGGCTCCCAGACGTTCACAGATTTGCGCGATTTCATTGATGAAGGATATCTTGGTGGCGAGGAAGGCGTTCGAGGCATACTTAATCATCTCGGCGGTGTAGAGGTCCGTGATGACGATGGGGGCGCGAAGTGGCAGGTAGAGTTGTGCGACTCTGTTGGCGGCCTCTTTGTCTGAGGAACCGAGAACGACGCGATCAGGACTCTGGAAGTCACGCACAGCTGAACCTTCGCGCAGGAATTCGGGGTTGGAGACCACGCCAAAGGGAACATTCGGGCGTATCAGATTCTGACGAATGATGCGCGAAACAACGTCGCCGCTACCCACTGGAACTGTGCTTTTATTGATGATAACGGCGTAGTGGTCGAGATTCTCGGCGATGGTACGTGCGGCACTTTCGACATAACGCATATCGGCTCCGCCATTGCCACCACCAGTTGGCGTATTAACTGCAACAAAAATAAATTCGCAGTTATCGAGTCCTTCAGTATAGTTTGTAGTAAAATGAAGACGCCCTGCATGAACATTCCGCTCGACCAGTTCCTCTAACCCCGGCTCATAGATAGGAAGAATACCTTGTTTAAGACGCTCAATTTTTTCTGGCACTATATCAACGCAGGTGACGGTATTGCCCATATCAGCAAAACACGTTCCCGTCACCAAACCTACATAACCAGTACCAATCACACAGATAGTAGACACAAATTTCACTCCTCAATTGTTACAAATGGATTCTCATGTTTCTCTTCAAGAATAGTGGTCGGCGCACCGTGACCGGGAAAGACAACCAGGTCATCGTCGAGTGTATAAAGTTTCTCGCGGATGGATGTGAGAATTTGCTCGTAGTTGCCACCCGGTAAATCCGTCCGCCCGATACTGCGATGAAACAGCGTATCGCCACTAAATACACAGTAGGGGCGGCTCACGAAGCAGACACCGCCCTGTGTATGTCCTGGTGTGTAGAGAACGTCCAGGGTAAGTGTGCCGAACGAAATAGTATCGCCCTCTTTCAGCAGGATATCGGGCTTGCGCTTGACAAGAGGTGGGCGGCGTCCAAAGTTACGTGCTGCACGTTCGTCGGTATACATGAACTCGTCAGCAGGATGGATTGCGAGCGGCACGGAATAGACGGCACTCACAGCGTCGATGGCTCCGATATGGTCGAGGTGGCCGTGCGTATTCAGAATATACTTAGGCACAAGTTGTAATTGCTCTATCTTTGCGAGAATGCGCTCTGCCTCATCACCCGGATCAATAATTACAGCTTCATGAGTGTGAGGACAGGCATAAAGATAGGTATTCTCCTCGAACATCCCGACAGTTATACAAGCAACAATCGGCATTTGTGACTCGTCTAGCTCATTTGTTTCACTCATAGCCCCTCGCTCTTTCCCCTATACTGTTGTTTTATGCTTACACCCATGTTGTGTCGTGATTTATCACGGCTGT
>DAIQNC010000144.1:2363-2744 GCA_036788655.1 Ktedonobacteraceae bacterium | reverse complement strand
AAACCACGACACAACATGGGGCATTCAGGTTCCCAATCGTTGTCATTATAACATAACATCCTTTTGAAGGAACACTCATATTGTGATTTTGTGCTATCGTCCCTGCAATCTGGTATGTCTCTGTGTTTTTCTGTTGTGGTTGTATGATATATTCAATATAAGCCTGTTTTTCCTGTGCAGCCCAGTTGCTTGACAACAAACTTTTCTGGATGTGGTATACTAATACGTCAACTACTAACGTGGAATATCTAGCCTTTTTGGGCTGTTTTACCATATAGTTACAGAAATGTTGACGATAGAGATGGTTATCATATATGATAGGAAACTGTGTGCAAGATACCATTGTGCATTTCGTTCATATGTGTGACCGTTATAAATAGG
>DAIQNC010000144.1:0-2353 GCA_036788655.1 Ktedonobacteraceae bacterium | reverse complement strand
ATTCGTTCTATAAGATAAGATAGTAATATACTAACCTGAATACCGTAGGCAGCGTCAGGAGGAGATATGCCAAAGGAACGTTCGGAGAGGAAGATGTATAGGCGTAGCCCCGGACGACAGTACGGGTACGACTATGACCCGTTGAGAAGTCAAACCCCTCAGAATAGACAGAATGATTCAGGAACCTCTAGTCTACCCGAACGCTCTCCGCAACGTGAAATTCCGGCGCGAGCAAGCGCACCACTGGTACAGAGGCCCAATCTTCGTCGAACACGTCAATTAACACGCAAGAGTATTATAGAGAGTAGACGTTCAGCCCTCGCTGAGGTAGACCAGCAAGAGCAGCAACCGGACGAAGTAGCATCGTATGATTCATCACCTCTCGAAGAAGAGGACAGAACATTATATAGCAGCCGTCGAGCGGCACGTGATGCATATAAGGAGCATAATCCCTCAACAAGCCAATTATCACCAGAGCAGGACGATTTGTATGAGGAACAGTACGCAGATGAGGATATGGATGAGTACCCTCACGAACAGTGGACAGAAGTAGACCCCGATGCTGGTTTCGATGATGAGTATGAAGAACCTGACCCATTAGATGCTCGTGTGAGATATGCACAGGTTCCTGTTGCACGTGAAGAACGCGCTCCCATTGGGAAACGTACTCGCCAATTAGATGATTCATATGCAGAGTACGATGATGGCTATGAGGACGACGAGGACTACGACGACTATGTAGAGCCATTGCCAACTCGAAAAGAGAGACGAGATAAGTACGAAGAGCGTGATGAGAGGCCGCGTCGCAAATCGAAAAAGGTTTCGCGTCGTGGTTTGCTGTTCGGTCTGGGTGCGGCAGCAGTGACTGGCACAGGTATTGCTGCGTATGAACTCGTTCCTAAAATACCGTCCGCGCTTGACGGTGCAGCAACCAACGTTGAGCAGCAGATTCAAGCTGCATTCGAGAAGGGGCTAGCGCAGGGTGCGGATAATGCGCGTCGTGAGCTTATCGGTGCGCTTGAAACCATCGATGGTTTTACGATAGATGGCGCGATTGGGGCTGCAAAGCTCATGCGTATCGCGTATGATGTGTTTGTATCGCCTATCATCACCCAGAGCGCAAATATCGCGGGTGACGTTCTCAATGCGATGTTATCGGCTATTAAGACGGCACGTGGTATCCTGGCTCAGAGCTTTCTTGATAACTCGACGCTCCAGGCCATTCAAAAGGTGCTTCAAGCGTGGGTTGACCAGGTATCGACCTTACCTAAACAGTTGAATGCTATAACGGATACCGACCTCGATGGCGCACAGGCGTACTTGAATGCCTTGAAGCAGAAACTCGAAGCTGAAAAGGCTCAACTCAATAAGAGTGCTACGCCAACCCCGACTTCTACAAAATCTAAATAGACAAACCCCTCTGTAGGGGTCTTAATTTATTACACAGGAGTGTAATAAATTAAGACCCCTACAGAGGGGGATTGCTTTCTGTAGTACAATAGGGGTGGCTACGCGAAGATGCCATTATTTTTTGAGAGCGGTTTGCTATTCTGTTCATTTGAGGTAGTCCTGTTGGTATACGGCAATGTTCAACCGGAAGAGGCTGCCACATCGCCTGATGCACAGCATGTGGAACATATAGAGAAACCATTACGAGACGCACCACAGTTGTTGCGTATCGACGCGCTCGCACAGCGCGTTGGTTTGCCGAGCCGTACCATTCGCTTTTATAATACGCAGGGATTGTTGCCTGCTCCTCTGATGCGTGGGCGTGTGGCCTTTTATACGCAGGAACATGTGCAGATATTACTCATCATTCGTGACTTGAAGGAGCAGCAGAATCTTCCACTCGACTCGATCAAGCACTTGCTGGATGTGCGATCTCAGCAGGGTGATTTGCATATGAACCTTGCTTTGAAACAGCGTCTACGCTTCACAGTGGGCGAGGAAAGCGATCAGCAGTTCTCATTAGCAGTATTCGCGCAGCGTTGTGGCATTTCTATCGAGCGTGTGCAAGAGTTGCTGGCTCAGGAACTTCTTTTTCCCATGGATATTGAAGGCGAAATATTTTTTAGTGGTGATGATGTGCTGCTCGTGGAACTCTATCAGCATCTTGAAAAAATCGGCCTACCGCTTGCGCTCTCTACGCTTCTACGCTTTCAGCTACGGCAGCTTGTACGTAGCGAAATTGCGGCTTATGAGCAACATCTGTTACCACGCTGGAAAGATGCTGGCCTTTCGTTAGAGGAACAAACTGAGCAATTTGAGCGTATGCTCACTCTCACCGATACACTTATCTCAATTCTGCATCGTCGCCTGTTGTATCAAGCATGAGGAATTCTATGTTGTGTCA
>DAIQNC010000143.1:1649-8316 GCA_036788655.1 Ktedonobacteraceae bacterium | reverse complement strand
CTGAGCAAATTCTTTGTCAATTTCGTGAGCAACGCAGCAAGTTCGGCCTCTTGCTCTGGCGACCAGCCATCGAGCAAGTCTGTAAGGCTTTGTTGATAGGCTTCCGTCAATTTGTTGAGCGTCTGTTGTCCTTCAGTGGTGAGGTCTACCACTCTGCCCGACTGCGGAGTTGCTGGCACAGCATTCTTCTCAACTAGTCCTTTATCAACAAGCTGGTCTATAGCGTTTGTGAGTTGCTCGTCCGGTACATGGAGCCGTTTCGCAAGGTCGGTCTGTGAAATGGGGGCTTGCTCACGGATGCGGAAGAGGAGCCAGCTACAAAGAGGATCGAGCGAGACGCCAGCACGAGAGGCTAGACGTTGATAGATGCGCTCCTGGCTCTCGCGTCCTGCCAGTACGTGTAGGGCGCGTTCGATCTCTTTCATTGAGGTATTTGACTTTGGCATGGCGAAGGCGTCGCCTACATCCGATGCCTGTGCCGTTGTTCTTAGGCGTACTTCTGGCAGCATGAAGGTAAGGATAAAGGCTATTGCGGCAACTGGTGCGGCTATCAGGAAGACCGTTTGCAGCGAGTGCGCGTAGGCGTTTATGAACTCAATGCGCACATTGGCTGGCAGGTGCTGTACTGATGCAGCATTTTCCGCGTTGAAGCCCGGTGGCAGCGCGGAAGCAAGCGATGCGAGATTCGCCACCAGCAGGTTCGAGAAGATGGCCCCGAACACTGCCGTTCCAAATGAGCCACCAATGGAGCGGAAGAAGGTTGCGCCAGATGTTGCCGCGCCTAAGTCTTTGTATGCAACGGCATTCTGTACCGCGATGACCAGTACCTGCATGACTAGACCGAGACCCAGGCCGAGTACCAGCATGTAGAGCGAGGAAAGCCATGCATTCGTCTGTGGATTCATGAGCGAGAGCAGGAACATACCGACGATCATCAGGGCAGTGCCAACAATCGGAAAGATTTTGTAGCGACCCCAACGGGTGATGAGTTGCCCACTGGTGATGGATGTGGTGAGGACGCCCCCCATGAGTGGTATCAGACGTAGGCCGGAGATGGTCGGCGAGACACCATTGACCACTTGTAGAAAGAGCGGCAGAAAGGTTGTGACGCCGAAGAGTGCAAAGCCAACGACAAAACCAATGGCAGAGGTGAACGCGAAGACGCGATTACGAAAGAGTGAGAGTGGTAGCACAGGTTCAGCGGCACGTCGCTCTACGAAGATAAATACCACGATAAGTATTCCACCTGCGATTGCGAGCAGAATAATTGGGAGCGACCCCCACGCATACACCGTTCCGCCGAGGCTGGTGAGCAGGACAAGGCTGGTTGCGGCTGCGGCGAGCAGGACAGTACCGAGATAGTCAATGCGATGATGCCCACGTTGGCCTGATGCTGGAAGCGCAACCGCGATAACTGCGAGGGCAATGACGCCAATCGGAAGATTGATATAGAATACCCAACGCCATGTAAGGTTGTCAACGAAATAGCCACCCAGGAGCGGCCCGGCAACACTTGTGACACCATAGACCGCACCGAATATGCCCTGATAGCGGCCTCGCTCACGTGGAGACACGACATCCGCAATAATGGCTTGCGCAAGTACGATGAGGCCGCCGCCGCCCAGTCCCTGAATAGCACGGAAAATAATGAGTTCCGCCATATTTTGACTCAGGCCGCAGAGCGCGGAACCAGCCAGGAAGAGAACAATCGTGGCCTGGAAGAGGCGTTTGCGACCATACATATCGCCGAGCTTCCCCCAGAGCGGCGTCGAAGCGGTTGAGGCCAGTAAATAGCCCGTAACCACCCATGAGAGTTGATTGAGGCCGCCCAGGTCGCTCACAATGGTTGGCAACGCTGTCGCTACAACGGTCTGGTCGAGCGAGGCAATGAGCAAGCCAAGCATCAGGCCGCTAAATATAATCCATATCCTGCGCTGGTCATACGTCTGACTATGACCATCTTGAGCAGCGACATCTGCCATAGCTTATACTCCTACATTGGTCTGTGATGGGCCAGGGCGTAATGAATTATGGTTCCTACATCAGTCTGGTGATTATCCTTCGTTGATATCACGCTTATTCGGTGCTTTTTGCTACATCAAAGAAATGTGCCTGTCAGGTTTTCTTTGTTCGCTCCGTCTTATGGACATGCAAATGATTGCAATGAGAAGGAGTCCTGTGTATGTCTCTTCCAGCAAGGCAACCTGTGTCATGGGCAGCGTCCGATGCGACAGGGGCGGCAGATGCAACAAATATGACAAGTTCTGTAGAAAGTACGCTTGTCCAAATGGCACAGGCAGGAGATGAAACGGCGTTAGGACAGCTTTTTGAACGCTACAACGCACGTATTCATCTCTATCTGGCGCGTATGGTGGGTGACGATGAGGTTGGGCGCGAACTGACACAGGAAACGTTTTTGAAGGCGTGGGAGTCTCTGGCACGTCTACGCGACCCGTCACGTTTCACATCTTGGCTCTATCGCATCGCCACGAATATTGCGTATGACCATTTGCGTCGTCCTCGCACACTATGGCTATTTCCCTCCATACATCATGAAGAGCATGCACAGGTTCAAAACGATATGCGGAGCGATATGATGCATCTGGAACGGCGTGTCGAGGAGCGTGAGCTACTTACACTCGCGCTGCAACGAGTCTCGCTCACCTATCGCGCATGTGTGATTTTGCAAATCGTCGAGGAGCTTCCACAGCGACAGATTGCCACACTGCTTGGCATCAAAGAAGGGAGCGTGAGCAAGTACGTCAGTCGCGGCCTACACGAACTACGCAATGCCTATCTCCAACTTACCAGCGAACAGCAGGTAGATGGAAAGGAGTGATACATCTTATGAGTATTCAACAGCCCTGTAACCGTTGGCAACATCTGCTTGCCGCACGTCATCCTGACGACCTCACTGCGACAGAACGTGCAGCACTCGCACAACATCTCGCAACCTGCACTGCCTGTACTGTCACTCGCGCTGACTACGACATGTTAACGCAACGCATTCGCACCTTACCAGCACCATCAGCGCAGCCTTTACCACAGTTTGCCATGCCGCAACAAGAGGCAAAAGCGATATCCGAGCATCCTGAACTCGACCTACTACCATTGCCAGAACGCCTATCGTCGCCGCCTCGTCGCTCACGTTTTGCGCGTACAACGAATGTGCTTGCCGCCGCGCTACTCCTTGTGGTGCTGATTGGTAGCTCGCTTCTCTTGTTCTCGCATCGACCACAGGCAACAACAGGTGGGCCAACCGTAGAGCCAGTACACTTAGTTCCACAACCGCTCAAATCGTGCCTGAGCGACCCCGGCCTCGACAAAATTTGTACGGAGGGTTACTACAAGCTTGTACATATCACACAGAAGTTTAACGGCCCTCAAAACTTTACGCTCACCATCAATCGGTTATACGCCGACTCGAATCGGATCGTTGTCGGGTATACACTGCTCGATTCGCATGGTCATGTGCCTGATGTCTTGCCTCATGGTTTGCAAAGTGAGCAATATGATGTTACTCTGTCGATCCAGACGCTGAACGGACATACGCGACCTGTGTGGGTATTACAATCGTCAGGTTTCTATGGAATGGAGGGAAGTGAAAATGAAATTCGTAATGCTGATATAAAGAATTTCACTGGTATGATGTTTGCGACGTTTGAAGAGCCTCAGTATATTCCATATGCTACACAGCAGATACCGACGGGAACGCAAGAGCTTTCGTTACGTCTACAGGCAGCACTTTCCATGAATTCGTCAACGGATACTCAACCTTCTCAGGGTGTAACGACGACGCAACCTGTTGATCTCGGTAGAGCCTACTTCGATGTCACCATGCCCTTTCATCAAGGAAACGTCCTTCATCCACACGCGACACCCACAGGGCAAGGCGTGAGCGACCTGTCAATTGACTACATTGTTGTCTCTTTGAGCGAAACGTATGTTCAACTCAAAGGGAGACAGACAATGACAGTAATGGAAGATCAATCCAACAAGGTAAGCACTGTACTGAACATCAATGGAACGAAAAGCTATACAGGACTGGATAGCTGGCTTGATGCCAACAAATATTATGAGTCGCTTTTCCAGCAGCCGCTCTACAATGAGCATGGTACGTGGAAACTGCAAATAACCGTACATGACCCATCAGGCAAAGTAATCAAGAGCGCGATGTTCACGTTTACCTATCAGTAAGGGCGTTATTCGATAACGCCCTGGCAACCACACCTGTACGATTGCTATTCCTTATGTTCGATAATAGGCATACACATTCGATAATAGGCGGCCAGGGTGTAATGAATTATGCCCGTACATTTACGGTTGCGATGAGCAGTAAGCTGATGCCACCCATGTTGTGTCGTGATGTATCACGGCTGTGCAGGTATTGAATCACAGCCGTGATACATCACGGCACAACATGGTTAGAGGCTCAACACGAGCATGGTTACGCCGATGAAGATGAATATACTTATTACGGCGATGATGGGGTCTATGAGTGGCGCACTGACGTAACTGCCGCGTAACTTCAATCTATAGAACAGGTTGGGCAGGGCGAGACCACAGAAGGCGGCGATGAGCAGGGTGATGGCAAAACTAATGCCCGTTGCGATACTAACCAGTACCGAGTGAAAGAGCAACCAACTCAGGCCGAGGGCGAGTATACTGGTGAGAATGCCGCCGAAGGTGCTGAGTTGCAGTTCACGGGCAATGCTCTTGATGAAGACACGTCCGCGTGTCTGGCGCAACTGCCAGCCCGCGATACCGAGCGATTGCGAACCTGCGCTTCCACTGGTGAAGAGCAACATGGGGATGAGGCAGACGATACCTGCAACCGCGATGCGAGAATTAGAGATGCCCGCTACAAGGGAGACAAGAGAGACGCCGATTGACAGCACTGTACCGAAGACGCGATAGAGTAACAGTGCTACGATAAAGCCCGCGACGAGGTTGACGCCGAGCCACGTGAAGCGATTGACCGCTGTGTTCCACGAAAAGCCTGTTTCCTCTTCGGACTCCTCAACGTCTGCTCCGGCAATATCGGAGAGGTCTTCGGCTTGCTCTTCGTGAATAACGTCGATTACGTCGTCAACGGTGATGAGGCCGACGAGACGATTTTCGGCATCGACGACGGGTACGGCGAGCAGGTCATATTTGGAGATGCGGTTCGCCACCTCTTCCTGGTCTGCATCGACCTGAACCTTGATAACATCGGGGTTCATCAGCGAACGCATCTTCGCTTCTGGTTCTGCCGTTACCAGTTGGCGTAGCGAGACGACGCCCATCAGATGTTGTTCTTCGTCGATGATGTAGAGGTAGTAGACCATTTCCAGGTGTTCGGAGTGCTGACGCATGTAGACCAGCGCATCCGCAACGGTTGCATCTTGCGGCAGCGCGAGTACCTCGGTGGTCATGATGCCACCAGCAGTCTCCGCACCATAGCGCAGAAGGTCGCGGATAGGCTGCGCGTCCTGCTGTGGCATTAGATTCAGGAGCCGTTCCGCTTCATCATGTGGTAGCTCTGCGAGGATGTCGGCGGCATCGTCGGGGGCCAACCGTTCGAGCAGGTCTGAGGCACGTTCGGGATCGAGTTCGCTCAATAGTTCAGATTGTAGCGGATACTCAACCTCGTTGAGGGTGTCGGCAGCCGTCTCCATGTCGAGACGCTCAAGCATGGCTCCGGCGTCCTCGACATCCAGTTGCTCAAGGATATCGGCAATATCAGCAGGGCGCAGTTCGGAAATCTTATTGTGGCTCACATTGAGTTGTACCTGTGGCACTGTGCCAACGAGTGCCGCACCTGTAGACCCTGCTGCCACTGTTGCCAGCTTGCCCGTATTGCCGTCCGAGGATTGCATCATCTGAAGCGGTTCAACATAGTTCCAGGTGATGGTGCGCTCGTCGAGGTGAATACGCATGATGCGGCTCAAACGCTCAACAGGCGTCTCGATGCCCAGACGCCGCAACAGGCCAGCCATACCAATATCGACGCCAACCAGACGCGCCGTATGCTTGATTTGCGCCAGTTTGAGGTCATTCACTTTCACGACACGAAAACCCTGTGTATCGACAATCTGCTTGTCCAGAACGTCGCGTTTGAGCAGGATATCACCTGCCTGTGGCGTATATACTGCCACCTGCTCCTGTGGGACGGTGAGGCGAATCTGTGGCTCTTCTATACTTTGAACCTGAGACCAGGGAATAACTCTTTCATTATTTGTGACACCTGTACTTAAACCATGCTGGACGACAAGTGCCGTGACGATGGGAAATGTCTCATGCAGCGTCACCCACACATCCCGTAACGTACCTATACGCCGATTATCGCTATCAAAAATGCTTCTGCGAAGCAGTTCGCTCAAAAAAATCATGGCACTCACCGCCTTTCTTGTTACCATGACTTGTAGCGAAATTTCATCATGGTACAATGCAGCATACTTCTACACATGGAGTAAGACAGCCGTAAGACGCATCATAGATGCACAATATGCATGAGCTTTTAGTAAGGAATCTTAGCTCACAGCACAAGTCTATACGAACTTATCCACAGAATTGTGTATAAGTGGAAAACCTTTAACCTGTGTAACACTTGTTACAAGACACACAGAAAACAGAGGGAATACACGACATAAATCATGTAACGTGCATTACCATTGCTGTGCTTATT
>DAIQNC010000143.1:0-1634 GCA_036788655.1 Ktedonobacteraceae bacterium | reverse complement strand
ACGCCATCGTGGGCAAACGCAACCTTGTACGGGTATAATTCATTACACCCTGCGCTCATGTAAGGGCAAAATTGATGATGCCCGATGCCCATGAATAGCGAAAAGGAAACACTGGCAGATGGAAGTGTCCTTACTCGACATCTTGTAGTTGAATGCTCATCGAGTAAGGCAGGAGTGCATGTACGCTGGAGTTAGCGTAGAGGATACATTGAGCCTGTACTCAGTGAGGAGAAGAACATTTCCGAAAGCAGACGCGCTCTGGAAATTGCGTACTTAGATGCTATTTCGTGACGCCTACTATGACTGGGGCCAGCGTCCATGTTCCCTCACCTCCTCTGCCCATCAATTGTGGTTCTGTTCGTGGTAACACCATCGGTGGTGCAATAAAACGCAACACGAACACACCTCTACAATTGTGGGTGTACGAAAAACTTCTAAGCTAAGTATAGCACGTGGGTTACGGATACTGCAAGTTTGCTAGTACCGTTTACAATCTCTTGTTATTGTATCTCTATACGCACACGGGCGTACCCTAGTGGTCGCCCGTGTGCGTATGCTCATCCCATCGGTAACAACGGCAATATCGCCTCTTTCAGTTGTTCGCCAATCTGTTCGACGGGCGCGGCGGCATCCACGACGTGGAAGTGATATTCGTCGCTCATTTTGTCGAACTCCGAGAGGAGTTGCGATTGATAGGTGACGAAGCTTTCGTAGAGGTCTTCGCCACGGCGCATGTCCATACCGGACTCCCAGTAGTCGAATCCGCCACGTTGTAGCACACGTGGAATGAGGTCATCGAGCCCCACGCGCAGATAGAAGATGGCATCGGGCTTGAGGGCGAGTCCATAGATAGAGCGAATCCAACGTGGGTCGGCTCCTCGCACGAGGGCGCGAGCCATGAGTGAGTAAATATAGCGGTCGGTGAGGACGACGAAACCGGCACGTAGAGCCGGGACAATCTGGTTCTCGAAGCGGTCAACGAAGTCGGTTGCGTAGAACAGGTTGAGTGTGATGGGACCGAGTGTATGACCTTCTTTCGCCTGTTTCAAACCTGCTCCTGCCAGTACCGAGCGTGTCATCTCCGTATCAACCACTGCGTAGCCACTACTTTCGAGCCAGGGTCGCAACAGGTTCATCTGTGTTGAACGTCCGACGCCATCCGTTCCTTCTATCACAATGAGGCGTCCGGGAAGAAGCTCTTCATGAGCCTTCAAACGTATCGCGTCTATTCCATAAAAATTGAGGTCTGACATAGGCTTTTTCGCTTTCAAATATGCTATGTTGTGCCGTGATTTATCACGGCTGTACGTCCCGACGCACAGCCGTGATAAATCACGGCACAACATGGAGCCGGGTTATTATGCATGTTCATGTGTAAGAGCGGCCTCTGCTGCTTGCTTTGCAGATGAATGTAAACGGCGTACTCCCTGTAAATAAGGTCGAACCAGTTTGCGCATTCGTCTTTGTTGCTCTGGAATGGGAAGTGTGGCATCCATCACGGTCAAGCCGAATTCGTCAACCATCGACTCGTATTCGGTGACGATACGCTGTTGGAAGAGTTGAAAACTTTCGTGCGGATCATTACTCAGACCTAAATCCATGCCAGCTTCATAATATTTCAGTTCGCTACGCCC
>DAIQNC010000142.1:0-8322 GCA_036788655.1 Ktedonobacteraceae bacterium | reverse complement strand
CAAAATAGGCGTGTGCTACGTTCACATTTATGTAGTGGTCGAATGATGCGTGTCCTCTTCCTTTTTCTTCTACATATTATGCAGGTTGTACGAGGCACGAAGCAGCAATCCTCTATATACTTTTCCGAACACATAGGCTCCGATGCAATGGTAGCATGTGCGTTTTTATCTCATGTACGAACATATAAAAACAATACGAGGGTGAAAAAGAGCATCTAGTAATGCACGTTCTATAGAGATGAGTGTAGACACCATAATTGTTCCGTAGCGGTAGAATAGTGGGAACGAGGATGTGTAGCTTACGGGACAATGCTTCCTCTATCTTCCTGGAATTTTTTATCTATCTATACATTTGTTCTAAACTCATTGACAGGTAGGCGGTTCCGATGTTATTATTGCACTATGATATAGAACGCATGTTCTATATACTCTTCGCAACTCTCAAAAATCCCCAAAAAGAGAGGATGGTGACAATGTGGATCAACAGAGTCACACCCGAAGTCAAAGCCTGAATGAAAGCCAGCGACAGCAGAGACAGCAGAGACAGGGCAACAGGAGTTATACACCGCCGCGTAGTGATGTGACGCGAGAGACGCTATCGAGCCGGGATAGCGACGAATTGTACGATGATGAGCAATACGACGATGTATGGCCTTCACGAATGCCGAGCAGTGCGCGACGGTATCGAAGCGATGTGCGAACTGAGGGGGAATACACGCCGACGACTCGTGCGACACGAACATCGGAGATGCAAGCGATTCCACGTACATCTTCCCCAGGTCGTGTATCGAATCCCGCGAGAAATACGAGCAGTATTCCTGCGCGACGTACAGCGACGCAGATGAACTTGCCAGCTTTACCATCATCGCAAGCATCACCATCATCGCCGCCGCGTCGTCGTACCGTCAATATCGAAGCTGTACAACCAGCAAAGAAGACCGCACCGTTGAAAAGTGGACATCGTGTTCACTGGCTAGTGTATGCAGGTCTTGCAATGCTGGGAATGCTGATTGTCTGGATATTGTTGACATCTTTTCTGTCCTGGTGGCAGGTAAAGATGGATGACCTGCACTATGGACGCCCTCGCACGGCGCAGTATGATGTCGCCATCAGTCCCGGCGATACGCCTGCCAATCGCAGTCACTTTATCGTGATGAATTTAAATCGTCATATTGAGATCATTGATTGTCCTGCCAGTGATTGTACGAAAGCGAAAGTGTTGATCGGGCCAGTATTAATCGGTCAAAATCAAGATTTGGCTCCTGTAACGTTAACATTCAAGGATGTGAACGGTGACGGCAAACTCGACATCATCGTGAATGTGCAAGATAGTCACTTTATCTTTATCAATGATAACGGCTCATTTCGTCAAGTGCGTCAGAGCGATAATGTTCATCTTTGAAAAATAGTAGCTTCTTTTAAAAATGAAGGAGACCAGCCATTTTCTATACTGGTCTCCTCTTTGATATCTTTTTGCAAACTTCCACGTATATTTATATGACGGGAGTGGCAGAAATCTCATTGCTAGTCGTTGTTACTGCATGATGAGGTGAGCTATCGGTAACAGGGGTTGCCTGATAGAGAGAGAATGGTGACGCGATAGCTGCACGTGGAGTATCTATAGTGTCTGAGCTTTCATCGCTTCTTTTCTGTAGTACCTCTGGCTTCAAGGGATTATGATACCTGGAACGAAAGGCGAGAATGGCGGAAAGTAGCATCCAGGCTATGAGGAAAAGAGTAAGTGTCCAGATGATAATAAGGTGTGCCAGTGTGATAGAAATAGGTGCATCCATGTTTGCGCGTTTCTCTTTCAATAAAATTTTCTTATAGAGGCAGTATATACGGGCTACCAACTATATAGACGTAGCGATGTAGTGAAGATAACACAAACCTCTCATTGAGAGTATACTTGTTCTTTTGGCAAAAATCTGTCACAATAGCCTTGTAGGGCTATATAACTCACGTTGGTCGCCATAACTGCATCACTCTTCTCTTATACACACGTCGCCTGTGAAGCCATCAGTGACAAAAGGAAAATCGTATGGGTCAAACGAACTGGCAACGAACAAGGGATATACTTATCAGTATCATATGTATTGGTATCATCTGCTGGGCTTTATGGAATATTGCAGGTCACTTTGTTGATGCAATTGTCATCTTGTTGCTCTCGCTGACGATTGCCTTTCTGCTTACGCCCGCTGTCAATGGTCTTACCCGACTCAACATTCCACGTTTACCGGCGACGCTGGTTGTGTTTATCGTCGTCGTAGCACTATTGGGGGCTTTCGGCTATGCCATTGTCTTCTCGCTTGTGCAGCAGGTGACGAACTTCAAAACAACCGTCGTGGATTTTTTCACAGTTCTCCCTACTACTGTGACTAATGCAGTGAATTCTTTGCAGCATTCCTTCCCACAAATCAACTTTTCGTCGGCCTTGACACAAATACGCGATCAGGCAATCGCTTTCGCGCAGACCGCTGCTACGAATGCATTGAATATCGTGTTCATCATCACAGGGACACTCGTTAATATCTTCGTCATTCTGGTACTGAGTTTCTACTTTACGCTCGATGGCAAACGTCTTCGTAACAGTATTATCAGTGTCGTGCCGCAACGCTCGATGCCGCATGTGCTGGTCTTCGAGGATGCGCTGAACCGGGTCGTAGGAAGATACATTCGTGGGCAGTTGACGCTTGCGGTCATCGTCGGAGTGCTTTCAGGATTCGTGTGTGTGATTATGCAGGGGGGTATGCAAAATTATGCACTGATTGTTGGTGTTCTAGCGTTCCTTTTTGAGACAATCCCGATGGTTGGTCCTGCTCTTGCCTCTATTCCAGCATTGCTTATCTCATTATTGCTCCCCGATCCACTTCCACGCACCATCTGGGTTGCGGTTGCCTTTGTTATTATCCAGATGTTGGAAAGCAATGTGCTTGGCCCTCGCATTGTAGGACACGCAGTAGGATTGCACCCTGTCGTCTCAATTATGTCGCTGCTTGTCTTTGCGAACCTATTCGGCCCGTTCGGAGCCTTGATAGCGACACCGATTGTTGCCGCTATCTGGGTTGTGATTGCCAGCACCTATCGTTCCGCACATGGTGAGTCGCCAGAAGAGATGATCGCCCATAAACGCGCTCCGTGGAAAATTCCGCGCCCGAATAGTATGAATATTGCTTTACGTGGAAGAAAACGTACTATGACATTGCATGACGGGATGGATGGTGGAGGAAGCAGTGGTGGTGCGACGCATGACCACGAAAGAGACCATGCATATGAGAAAGTGGATGAGCAGCACGATGAGTATACTGCCGCCCGTTTCGTGCCGCTTCCTGCACATCGTCGAAAACGCCCACATGAGCAACATGTTCATACTGAGGAGCAGGCGGAAGAGCATTCCAGGATGTCTGAGCAAGCTTCTGAGGAGCGCGAAAGTAATGTCTAGCGTAGTGTGAATATTCCCGATAAAGCACCTGGTTGACGCATAGGTTTAAGTCTTCCAGGTGCCTGTGTATTGAAGTTGATTAAATGGAGTTATCAGGGGCAACTGTGCCAAAGGCGCGTTGAAGCTCTGCCTCTCCTTCATGATTCACGAGAGCATACACGTCATCATCCGCCATCAGGATGGTATCCGGGCGTGGTGGAATAGATGTATCGCCACGAATAATCAGAGCGATATTTGCATTTCGTGGTAAATTGAGTTCGCCAAGTTGCTTCCCGACTGCTCTGGATGTTGAAGGAATCGTCAATTCCACGATTTCTAATCCAGCACGTTTTAGAGTCATGAGCAGAATGAAGGGCGGTTTGGTCAGCTCCGACTCGATGAGGGCAAGAATAGAGCGTGTGGGACTGATAGTGACATCAATGCCGAGTTTCAGGAACAATGGCTCATGACGTGGATTGTTGACACGTGCTATAGTACGCTTAACATTGAAGTGTGCCTTCGCCATCTGGCAAATCACCAGATTATCCTCGTCTTCGCCTGTGACCGCTATCACGACATCAGCACGTCTGGCTCCTGCCTCATCCATCGTGCGAACTTCACATGCATCGCCTTTCACTACCGCCTGTCCCAATTCGTCGTTGAGAGTCTGCTGGCGATTGCCAGACTTTTCGAGTAGTAGAACCTCATGACCACGACGAAGCAGACTCCTTGTCAGATAGTAGCCGACATCGCCGCCGCCACCAATGATTATGTACATACCTGTGCCTCTAGTTCTTCGTTTCTACTCTTTACTATCGTCTATTGCTAGATGTACTTTTTTCCCGTTGACAGCCGCTAGCAGCATTTCAGCACCAACCAGAGTCGGGCAGATGCTTTCCAGACCAAGTTTCTCATAGGTACTCTGGCGACGGGGGTCGTAAATACGACACACCACTTTTTTGACGTGGAATATCGCTTTCGCCATTTGACTCGCCATGATGTTGCGATTATCGCCATTGGTCACGGCAGCAAACGCATCAGCATGTTCAAGACCGGCCCGTCTCAAAATCTCTTCATCGACACCGTTGCCGACAAGACGTTCTCCTCGAAAATCTGGTTCAAGCCGTTGAAAAGCATCATTACTTGCGTCGATAATCGTGACGTTATGCCCACCTCTATCCAGGTTCATCGCTAACGTCGCGCCGACTCGTCCGCAACCGAGAATGACAACCTTCATAAAATATTTTTCCTCCTGCCAATCTCTTTGACTGGCGCCCAGGTGTGTGATTGTGCCGTTGCCTATTATAGCACGAACTGCTAGAGCAAGCACTGGACAGATGGCGTATGATAGAGATGAAATATACACGCTGTACGCAACGAGAGGTTTTCACGCTTCATGTCAGTATCTGCATCACAGTCTGCTCCGGTTCATCGAAGTCGTTATGTCCTGCGTCCAGTTTCACTCCCTGAGACATGGAATCAGTTCGTCTCTGCACATCCGCGTGGACATCTGCTACAAAGCTGGCAATGGGGCGAGTTAAAGGCAACTTCTGGTTGGTCACCTGTACGTCTTGCTCTCTATGACGAAGATCGGATTGTTGCCGCCGCACAGGTACTACGTCGTACCGTTCCCCATGTGCCACTTCGTGTAGGCCATCTTGCCTATATTCCGAAAGGCCCGGTTATCGACTGGTCGAATGACGCGCTCTGCACTACGTTTCTGGGGGCTTTGCATGATTATCTTAAACAGCAGGGTGCGCTCGCTCTGGATATAGAAGTTGGCGTCGAGACAGATGATGTCGAATGTGCATTGATTCGGGAGCGTCTCAAAACGCTACAAGCTGTACGTGCAATACAACCGCTCCGTACTATTCTTCTTGACCTCGCGCCTGATGCGTCAACACTATTGGCTCAGATGAAAGAGAAGTGGCGATACAACGTGCGCCTTGCTATGCGAAAAGGCGTTACAGTGCGCGTTGCGGAAACCGAAGCGGATGTACGTGCGTGGTACACATTGTTAGAGACAACGAGCGAACGCGATATGTTCGGTATCCACACGCTTGACTACTATCTCCATGCATGGCGATTACTGGGGAACAATGGGTGGGTACGCTTACTGCTTGCAGAGCATCAAGGTCAGTTGCTTGCTGGCATCTTTGTGAGCCTGTTCGCACGACAGGCTATCTATCTGTATGGCGCATCGAGTAATGAGCAACGACATCTGATGCCAAATTACGTGTTACAATGGGAAGCTATTCGTTGGGCAAAGCAGTGTGGGGCGACAAGCTACGATTTCTGGGGTATTCCAGAGACTGATGCTGAACATGAGGCGATGGCAGGTGTCTATCGTTTCAAACGAGGATGGGGTGGGCGCGTTGTCCAGTTCCCCGGTTGCTATCGACAGGTGTATCGACCACTCCTGATGAAACTGGCAGAGAGATTTTTACCGCTATGAACGAGGCTACTTTTGATTTACCATTTACGTTAGAGACAGACCTTGAGCGACGTATCGCGGCAGACCCGGCATGGCAGCAAGGCGTTGTCTGGGGTGAGCCGCGCACAGGCCATCTCGAAGGCCCCATTATGTATCACATTGCCGATATCCTGGCAAATATTGACCGACAAAATCCGCCACCTGAAATTCGCCGTGAGTTACGACTTATCGCCCTCATTCACGATACCTTTAAATACCGCGTCAATGAACAGAAGCCCAAGATAGGGACAAATCACCACGCCTATATTGCGCGTCAATTCGCGGAAAAATATATTCATGACCCCATCTTACTCGACATTATTGAATTGCACGATGAAGCCTATAATAGCTGGCGGCTCGGCAACTTTAAGAATAGATGGGAACATGCCGATGAACGCATCGACAACCTGCTCAAACGGCTTGGCTCTTCGCTTCCGCTCTACGTTCGTTTCTTTCTCGCTGATAGCCAGACCACCTCGAAAGATAAACGACCCGTCGAATGGTTTCTCAACCTGCTGAGACGTAAGGGATTGGAAAGCGCAATTCCCATACACTATTAACCCGCATCCATGTTGTGACGTGATTTATCACGACTGTGTTTCAGGGTATACAGTCGTGATAAATCACATCACAACATGATCAGGTATATTCTCTTCCGCCAATCTTCCGATAGAGAGTAATGGGAATAAAGATATCGTAGTATATCTTCCCTTTATCAGTTCTCATGAGAAGATTGGAGTTGATTGTACCATGCAACAAATGCAACAGAGGCGACGAACGAAGAAGATGCGACGGGCGCGGCGGTTGCAGAGAACGGCACTGGCACTCACACTCACTGTGTTGATGGTCGTGGGGGCAGTCGTAGCATTCACCATGCAGGAGAGAATAGCGGCTCATTCGCAAACACAGGGGCTTGCTCCTTCCGCATATCTCTACTATACGCTCAAGGCTACCAATGGCTTTGTGCTGGCTCGTGCCGTCAAAGGTGCAGAGGGTCAACCAGTTGGCACTCCTCAAACACTCGTTCCGCTCGGCAACGAATTCGGCCTTTCAAGTTCCGATAGCGTCAGTAGCATACAACTTTCACCTGATGGACGCTTTGTTGCCATTAATGGTGTGCAGGATCACGGCGATCAAGTCTGGATGTATAATACACAACATATGACGGTGAGTATGGCCCCGGCACATGTGATGGGAAACTTTTTGAACTGGCTTCCCGGTGGCAATGGTCACAGTTTTCTGTATCGCGCCATGTTTCCACTTGGCCCTGATGCACCAATGGATGGCAACCAGTGGAATCCCGGTTTGTGGATTGTCGATGCGGCAACTGGTCTGCATACAAATATCGACGTTCATGTTCCTTCGGCAGACATCATTGACGCCGCCGCTTCACCCGATGGCTCACGCATTATCTATTCCATAACGCCAGGATTGGGCATGGGTAGTCAAATCTGGTTGATGAATCGGAATGGGTCATCAGCTATGCAGGTAGCAAACCTTGCAAGTAGTACACAGAATGGAGCGCAATCTATCGCTGGCCTCTTCACATGGTCTCCTGATGGCTCGCTTATTGCCTATGAGCGATTGTCCGATAGCTCGACGCCATTTCTCCCTGCCGGACTCTGGGTGATGAATAGCCAGAGTGGGCAAAGCCGTTATCTTGCACAGACTGATGGTGGACATGGCTACACGCTCTCCTGGTCGCCCGATAGCAGCAAAATTGCTTACATCGTTCGTACCAATCTCAGCAACCATCAGGCCGATGTGCGTTCACAATCGCTGCAATGTACTATCGGTGTTGTCAATGTGCAGAGTGGTCAGTCGTGGCTTGCCGTCTCCAATCAGCAAACGGGCACGCAGATGAACATTTCGCCTGTGTGGACAGCAGACAGTGCCGGCATCACCTTCACCGCCCTCAATCCAATCAATAGTGTCATTGGTGGCACACCGCGCTACTGGTCTACGCACGTTACCGGCCCGACAAGCCACGCCGTTGTCAGACCAATTTCACCTGTAATCTCTCATGTGATTGCGGCAGGTTAAATCGTAATAGAATGGATGCTTGATGAAATCATTGATATTGACAAAGAGAGTGTTCTGGCGAGGATGTTTGTTATCTATCGCATTTCTCACTTTGCTTCTCACTATCTCTGTAATTCCTTATGGACGTGCGTTAGCACAGTCTCATAGTACACGTACCAATAGCTCATCAGTTATAACTCATAAAGCGGCGGTTGCACCAACACCGTTTATGCATCGTCCCTATTATGGTTCACAAACCATCTCTTCGCGTACTGTCTCATTCGTTGACCATGACCATCCCTGGTATGACAATGATGGTATCTTTGTGCGCTACGATGGAGCGAAATGGACGAATGTTTCCATTGGCTCCTGTACAGGTGGTGTCAACTGCTACGATGGGCATAAT
>DAIQNC010000141.1:0-8346 GCA_036788655.1 Ktedonobacteraceae bacterium | reverse complement strand
CGTGAGAAAGTCGGCGTCATGTTCGGCAATCCAGAGACAACGGCTGGCGGTAAGGCACTCAAGTTCTATGCCTCAGTGCGCCTCGATATTCGCCGTACCGACTCGATCAAATTGGGAACGGATGTTGTCGGCAACCGCACCCGTGTTCGTGTCGTCAAGAACAAGGTAGCACCCCCATTCAAGACGGCAGAGTTCGATATCATGTACAGCGAAGGCATCTCACGTGAGGGTGGCTTGATTGACCTGGGACTCGAAATGGGTCTCGTTAAGAAGAGCGGTGCATGGTTCACGGTTGGCGACATTCGACTGGGCCAGGGCCGGGAGAACGCAAAGGAGTTCCTGCGCCAGAATAGCGACGTTGCAGGAGCTATCGAAGAGCAGATTCGTGGCAACATCACAACCTTCCAGGGAGCCGAGGCCGAAGGGACTGGAGCCGTCGAAGAGGAAGATGAGGCCGATATCCTGGATGAAGAGGAAGAATAGAAACTAACCTCGCTCCAAGTGAGTTAAATTGCCAGGGCAGGCACAAGGCATTGCCCCTACTATACACGTAATACGCTTCATTCCGTTCTGTATAGTAGGGGCAATGCCTTGTGCCTGCCCTGGCAATGAACTACATGGCTGCTCTGTGATGTGGACTAATCTTCTTCTGTTATTACAGGTCCATTATGTTGTTTTTCTAAAATCTCTGGAAGTTTCTGCTCCAGTTCTGGCGGTTGTAGACGCACGAGAGGTTTCTCACCCGTCGAAAGCAGCGGCTCAAGCTCTTCGCTTGCAATCGTTGGCTGCTCCAACGCCACTGATACTGGCTGACGATCACGCCACCATGAGGCAATAGCGGCAGGATCAATAGATCCAAGATGACCTGTCTCCGCTTGCTGCATAAACCAGTCAAGCAGTGCCTCTTCGATAGGAATTTCATAGCCCGCTTTTCTGCTCAGATTCCATTTATGGCGCATGACCGCGAAGTAGGCTTGCATGGGATCCTGATCTTTTGTTAGATACTGGCGCAACAGCAGAATAGTAGGCAGGTGGTAGCGAGTGTACCAGTCGCGGGCAGCCTCTTTCAGATTGACGGGATGATGTCGCTGTTCCGATAGGAGGGCTTGATGACCAAGAATCATATCGTAGAAACGATGGGCGTAGATGCGCGGCACAGAGATGTGCAGAAGTTCCTGAATGCGACGCTGATGCCAGCCGGGAAGGATGGTCGTCAGGTGTTGCCACGTATGCCCCGTCATACCGCGCAACGAGTAGCCGAAACGACTCATTGAATGCAACATTTGCTGAATTTGATAAAGTGTCGTGAAATGCGTTGTTGGCGAGACAAGCGAATGCTCTCGACGTAGCCAATGGTAACGCTGCTCGAAGTAGTGATAATCGGACTCGTCCAAAATTTGCTCATCTTCCGGCAAGCCACGCGCAGTACGCAAGTCTTCGGCTTGCCATGAAAGCGACTCGCCGAAGAGGGCAAGGTCTTGTTCGCGCAGTCCTTCACTAATTGGCCCTGGGAACAGTTCGCTAGTCTCGGCATCAGCCATGATTGCGAGTATACTGCGACCATCTATACGAAGCAGAACGTTTGCCAGCGAAGGGTCGCCCCAGTAGACGCCGTGTTCATGCAACTCGACCATAAGAACGGCGACAGCAGAAAGTAGACGTTGCTTGGTCTTCTTTGCGAATGGTAAGCGGTAGAGCAACACATGAGGCACAACACGTGGAGCAAGGCGAGTCACTGTGTAGCCTCTATCGCCGCTGATATATTGCGTGATGCCGCCAAGTTTCGGTACATCCAGGGGAATTGGCGGCGTGGGAACAATGACAGTGCCGATAGGACTCAGCGATGGGATACCGCGTAGCTCAATCTCTCGAAAATTGTGTATTTCACGCTCTGCCATATGCGGCGTCGTTTCCTTAATGGCGTAGCGTATTCCTTCTCGCTCTACGAAGACGACAGGATGACGCGACTCACCACGACGCACATTAAGCAACTCTACTCCCTGATTCAACCACTCTTCCATCGGCACATTCCAGGGCAGGTTCTCTAGCCGTCTTCTATCTTCTACACTCATCTGAAATTGTATGGTGGTGTTTTTCGTAACTATGGCAATTACCTCATGACTGTGCTATAACGAATCTGTAATCTATCTTGATGGTAGCATTCTGTGCCGACTGTGGCAAATGCCGAAACATTGACTATCTACGTCACACTGTTTATGACGAATTAGTGTATGGAAGAAGTAACTCTTTAACATGTAACGGGAAAAACTCATGGCTACCGAGACAATTACATCACCAACAAAACCAATCCGGTATGTGCCAGGACTTCCATTGCTAGGAAACTATCCTGAGCATCAAAAGGATCGCCTTTCTTTGTACTCACGCGCTGTAAAGCAATACGGGAACGTAGTGCAAATCAACTTCGGCCCTTTCCCAATCATCCTGTTCAATGACCCTGAGTATGTGCGACTCATCTTTGTTGAACACGCCTATGACTTCGCTAAAGGCGAATACATGCACAACGCCTTCCGCCCATCTATCGGGAACGGACTGTTCATTAGTGAGGGTGCGCTTCATCGTCAGCAGCGTAAGCTGATGGCTCCCTCGTTTCAACCGCGCCACATCAAGAATTATGCCGATACAATGGTCACATATAGCGAACGTATCCAACAAGAATGGCACGAAGCAGAGACTATAGACGTTGCAAGGGAGATGACGCATCTCACCATGAGCATCATTGGGAAAGTCCTTTTCGATGCCGATGTGTTTACGGAGTCCGATGAATTAGGGGCGGCGATGACGACGGTGCTTGCCCACATCAGTCAATTTCTCTCAAGTCTCGTCGCTGTCCCTTTGAACTGGCCCACGAAACATAATCGGGAAGTTCTGGGTGCAATTGCCGTTCTCAGAAATCGGATGCGACACATGATCGAAGAGCGACGGGCCAGCAGTGAGGAACGAGATGATTTTCTCTCTATCCTCTTGCGAGCGCGTGATGAAGAGGGCAACTCGATGAGCGAGGAACAGGCAATTGACGAATGCCTCACGCTCTTTGGTGCAGGACATGAAACGACTGCAACCGCACTTGCCTGGACGTGGTACGTTCTCAGTCAGCATTCCGACATCTATGAGCGTGTGCTACATGAAGTTGATACCGTGTTGCAAGGGCGTCTCCCAACATATGCTGACCTTGTAAACTTGCCCTATTGTCTTCAAGTCTTCAAGGAAACACTACGCCTCTATCCTCCTGCGTATGCATTGACACGTGTTGCCTTGCATGACATAGAGCTAAACGAGTATCAGGTGCATAAAGGTGAGTCGGTGATGATTCCCATTTATGTTCTACATCGCCGCTCCGACTTCTATCCTGACCCTGAGACGTTCGACCCTGAACGTTTCACACCAGAGCGCGAGAAACAACTGCCGCGCTATGCGTATGTGCCATTTGGAGCAGGGCCGCGCATTTGCATTGGCAATCATTTCGCTATGATGGAAGGGCATCTTCTCCTGGCTACATTGGCGCAACAGGTCACATTTGAACTTATTCCAGGACAGAAGATTGTGCCAGACCCACAGAAAACCATTACTATTCGCCCCATAAACGGCGTACAGGTGAAGGTTCACCGAAGATAATCTAAGATTCGTTCAGCTATCCAGGGTGTATGCCGCCATCAGATCAATCATACCTTGTGGTGCATCGGGTTGGAAGCTGATCATAAGATTTCTCTGAGCTTCGGAGGCGGCAGCTTCACTCCGAGGGAATAATGCTGCTTCATAGGAGGCGAGCGCAGTTTCCACATTGTCCGGGTTCGCTAGAAGGGCTTCTGCTAACTCTGCTCCATCAAGCATAGCGAGATTGGCTCCCTCACCAGCGAACGGGGACATTAAGTGAGCGGCATCGCCTAGCAAGGTCACTCCTGGAATGCGTTCCCATCGGTGTCCAATGGGGAGCGCAAAAATGGGGCGAGCAATCAGTTCAGTTTCACTTTCGGCAACGATGGCACGTAACTGGTCGTTCCAGTCAGCAAAGTGGTTGAGCAGGTGTCGCTTGACCGCCTCTGTATCGCGAACGTCGATTCCACCAGATGCCGTCCACGGTTCAGGGGTCTTGAGCGCGATATAGACAGTGATGCGGTCATGACCGTCGCGGTGCGTGATCAGACCCCTTTCGTTGGCGAGGGCAAACATCGAACCACGCCCAACCAGGGACGCGATCTCAGGATGGCGGACACTTACATCAAAGAGATGCGTTTCAATGAAGGAGATACCTGAGTAGATGGGTTGCACGTCTGACAGTAACGGCCTAACTTTTGACCATGCTCCATCCGCGCCAATCAAGAGGGTGGTGGTGAACGCTTCTCCGCTCGCCAGAGTGACCTTATAGCTTCCCTCTTCTCGTTTCACAACACTCGTCACTTTACTTCCCCAATGAATGCAGGAATCTGGCAGTGATTGAAGCAAGATTTGACGGAGTGTCCCACGCTCAACCTCTGGTCGAGTATCGTCACCACTGTCTTGCCAGCGAACTGTGCCAGCTTTGTCAAGAATCCGCATGTTGTCACCTGATGGGATGACCAATGCGCGAAATGCCTCAAAGAGTCCAGCCTTGCGTAAAGCAAGCTGACCAGACTCTTCGTGCATATCCAGGATGTCCCCTTGAGGACGAGCATCTGGTGATGCCTCTAGCTCGTACATAGTGGCAGCAATTCCATGTCGGTGCAGTATGCTGGCAAGTGTGAGTCCACCCAGACCCGCGCCGATAATCGTTACGTGGGGGTTCATAAGCCTCTTTCCTTTCTGTCCTTTTGATCTCTTGTTATTGTATAGTATCTGTTTTCCCCTATTCTGTAGCAGCACGAGGAGTGTTCAATGCTCCAGAGAGAAGAATGTCGATGCCCCACTCGAAGCGGTCAGGACCGCTACCGACAAAAAGCTCATTGCCGAGCCGAGCAAGGTGTGGGTATCTTTTCGCATCAATAGTGGTGATCGCCGCAACGAGTGCCGAGTCCTCATCGGCGGCTACAGACGAGGACTGACGAGTGCTCTGCTCCGCAGCAGTAGCTGTCGCATACAAAAGTAGCTTATCGACCGCCCATGCCGCCTCTCGGTCCGGCATCCCCCCCTCTTTCAAGAGAGCGAGAAGCTGCTCCAGCAATGCGAGGTAGTTCGGCCCACTGGGGTGCATAGTCAAGGCCATCCGAGCAATTTCTGGATAGTCGAAGAGGATGAGCGTATAGCGCGTAAGCACTTGTTTCAATCGGTCGCGCCACGTCCCCTCTACCGTGAGCGGCGAAGTTGCCGTAGCCAGGAGGACATCGAGAAGCTGCACATGTAGATCGGTGGTATTGGACACGTAGACATACAACGATGCTGGCCCTGTATCGAGTGCCTGGGCAATACGACGCATGGTGACCTTGTGAAGCCCCTCCTCGTGCAGGATAGCGAGCGCGGCATCGATGATTCCCTGCCGTGTCAAAGCTGGTTTGGCTGGACGTTCGCGTCGGCTGCGTGGCGGTGAAGAATGTTTGTGTGTCATCATGGAAATAGTATACCACGAACATGTTCGTTACGCAAGCGTTCGTTACAAACATGTTATTGCCTCATAATACGACAGCTAAACAGGTAATTTCACGGTAAATATGCTTCCTTTGCCCGGCATACTGCTCACCTCTACACTCCCTCGGTGTGCCTGTACAATTGACTGGACAATCGCCAGGCCCAATCCGCTGCCGCCCCGGTTACGTGTTCGCGCTCTGTCCGCACGATAGAAACGCTCGAAAATGTGTGGTATGTCTTCCTGTGAGATACCAATACCCGTATCATTTACTGTGATTACTGCATGATCGTTTTCCTGAGTTAACGAAAGCGTGACTGAGCCTTCATATGGTGTGTACTTGAGTGCGTTATCCAGAAGTGCGATAATCGCTTGCTTGAGTTGGTCGCTATCGCCCCTCACCTGCATTGGAGTGATGTCTTGAAGCTGTACAAGAGGCCCAGTATGTGAAGGATGACTATGTTCAGGGGAAATGGGAGAATATTGCCGATATATTTCTAGGAGCAGACTGTCCAAATCGACAAACTGTAGGTGATTCTGTTTGTCGATAAGATGATTTTTGGATGCGGTGAAATCGTCAGTGTGTGCGAGCAGGAGCAGGTCGTTAACGAGACGCCCCATGCGTGCAGTTTCAGCACGAGCATCATCAAGGGCTGCCTGTATCTCTGATTCTGGCAAGTCTGGAGCCTTCGAGAGCAGGTCGAGATTGCAGCGAATTGAAGTTATAGGGGCGCGTAGTTCATGCGAGGCATCTGCTATAAAGCGTTGCTGACGCTGATATGCCTCTTCGAGATTGGCGAGCATCTGATTGAATGTCTCTGCCAGCGTACTGAGTTCATCTTGTGTCAGCAAACGGTTGTACCTATTTTTCCCATGTGCTAAAACTCGTTTACTGAAATCACGTGAGTCGCTGATGCTTTGTGCGGTTCGCGTCATACGGCGTACAAGTGCAAGAATGCTCCATGTAATGCACCAGCCGCCAACAAGTGCGAAGGCAAGTGCGAGTAAACCCCCACGTATGAGCAGGAGACGAAGATCATTCAACGATTGTGCGAGGTCTTGTTCCGAACGCGCCGTTTGAATAAAATGCGGACTGCCAAAGTCATTTGTTTGTAGCGTGTAAATACGAATGGTTTGACCCTGATAGTGAATAGTGCTGTAGAGATGATCTATTCGAGGGTATTGCCGTTTGATCGTATCAATAGCATGTGCATCCCATGGGATAGGACTGGAAATAAGTGTATCAACACTTGATTGTGGGCCATAGCCTTGTGTGTATGTCGTGGTCGCAAGTAAGCTCATCTGAGCATCAAAGACCTCTATTGCAACGCCCTGGGTTCCCAGGCCATCGACGCTGTTCAGGATGACGGGGAGACCTGTTGAATTGTTATTGAAACCTGCGATGATGTCTTTGCCCAGACGCACACTTGCCGCACGACTGCTTAACAGAATATCAAGGTTCTGGTAGCTCTGTTGTGCTGTTCGTTGATACGCTGTGAAGCCGAAAAACCAGAGGGCTATTGCGAGCAGAAGCGTATACAGGAGCGCGAGGCGTAGGGGAAGTGAGAACAAACGAGCCACAACATGCACTCCTACTCTGATGGGCGCAGGACATAGCCTGCGCCCCGAACTGTTTGAATAAGCCGAATGTCTCCATATTGTTCCAACTTTGTACGCAAGTGACCGATGTAGACCTCAAGTACATTAGGGCCACCCTGAAAATCTCGTCCCCAGATGCGATCCATGAGCAGACCTCGCGTGAGAACGACACGTGGGTTTCTCATAAAAATTGCTAACAACTCGTACTCCGTTGTACTCAGCTCGATGCTATGCGAGCCTCGTTTTGCCTGACGAGTCGCTGTATCAAGTTCGAGGTCTTCAAAGAGCAACACTTCGCGGCTAATTTCAGGTGTGGTACGTCTCCTTAACAGTGCCTTGATGCGTGCCAGTAACTCTTCCAGTGCAAACGGCTTGACGAGATAGTCATCGGCCCCCATATCCAGCCCCTTCACACGATCCGCAATGCCATCACGAGCCGTGAGCATCAGAATGGCGACACTATCTCCTGCTGCCCGTAATCGACGACACACCTCTAGCCCGTCTATGCCTGGGAGCATCAAGTCAAGAATAACAAGATCGGGTATCTTTGTTCGTGCGATGTTCAGCGCACTCTCGCCGTTCTCGGCTATCGAAACGGTGTAGCCTTCATAAGCAAGAGTGCGTCGCAATGCGTTGAGAACACGACTCTCATCATCGACAATCAGAATGTGTTCGTGCATCAGTGGCTAATCCATTCTATGCCCCATGGCGCATGAGCAGGACTGTTTGCCATTTTCTGTGTTTGACCCGATACGGTATCAATCAAGGTAATACCATCGTAGGGTTGTGCCGCGTAGAGCATTTGACCATCCGCACTAACTCCGATACTGGTAAATGTCTGCTGTGCCGCATAAAGCTGTTTATAGGTTTCCTTCTGCACGTTGATAGCGGTTATGCCGTGTGTACCGAGGACATAGAGCGTCGATTGGTCGGGCGAAAGCACAGCTCCATGATACAGCGTCTGAGTGTCTCCTGCTAAAGATGTGGGTGGAAATTTGATTGTGGCATACACGTCATCGCTGAAAACATCGGGGTCAGTGACACTTATCAAGGCTACAATACCCAGAGCAGCATTTGCGGCGTAGAGTGTACTGCCATCTGCTGACAATGTGAGCGTGTAGTAGCGTAGCATTGCAGGGGATTTGCCGGATGGAAGATTAATGCATTTTGCGAGATAAAAATCGTTGGTGAGT
>DAIQNC010000140.1:0-8368 GCA_036788655.1 Ktedonobacteraceae bacterium | reverse complement strand
AAGAATTGACTGGAACGCTGGCGGTGTATCGTGTTTATATTGATTAATATTTGGGACAGGCTGCGTTGTTTGTAGAATACCTGTCTCTGCATTGTTGCGCCCAACGAAAGGAAGCCGCCCAGTTATCATCTCGAAGAGTAAAAGCCCTACCTGATAGATATCACTCCATGGGCCAATGTGTCCACTCTGAATGTATTCAGGGGGAGCATAACGTGGGTCGAGGTTGCTGATAGCATCGTTGTGTTGCGCGTTCGCCGAGCCGAATGCACTGAGAAGCAGCCGTAATCCTACATCGTCAATTTGCACACGATCCTGAATGCCAGTTGTATCTATGGTAATAAGCAGTGGACGAAGGTCAAGACCTGCGATACTGTGTTCGTGTAAAGCTTTGAGTCCAATGGCGAGTTGCTGCGAAAGGTCGAGTGCGCGTGTCAGATCGATGTTCTCGTTATCGAGAACATGGCGAAGTGTCACTCCACGAGGCGGATCAGTAACGATATAGGCACGTGAACCATCGACACCCAGATCGTAGACACGAATGACATGAGGTGATTGCAGACGACGACGTTGCTCCAGAGGTTGAAGCAGTTGCTGTATCGTCTGTGGTGAAAATGTGGGTGGGGCTTCGAGAATGAAGAGTCCCACCACATCATCGGTATTGTGATTATAGGCCGTGCAGGTCGTAAGTGGCCCTTCGGTACTCATGACCTGCCCTGTACGATAGACCCCACCTATGAGTCGAGAATTTCGTTGTGCCATGACTATGCGCCCTTCTGAAAAGAGCAGCGATCAGTTATACAAGTGCTGCTGTATGTATTTGGGAATGAGCGACCAGTCGCCATTCTGTGGTTGCAAGATGTACTGCCCATCCGAAGATTGTCCGTCTGCCAGTACATTCTGATTACTCAAACCAATATGAGCCGCTTTCGGGTCGTTCAGATTCATTTTCATTGCGAATGCCGCAAGGTCTGCGAGCGACATATTGGTGTAGATGGTCTTTTGTAACGCATTCAACGCAGCGTACATCTTAGGCCATGTAGATGTCTGCTTAATCTTCGACAGAACGCCTTTCACGATAATCTGTTGACGTGCGGAACGTCCGAAGTCGGTCAATTCTGCAAGATTTTCAGATTGTCCCATATTACATACGGCAAGTGGCTCACGCGCACGGGCATACTCGATAGCCGTCTTCCCATCCATGTGCTGCATACCTTTGTTGAATTGTACCTTAATCCAGCTTGGGTCTACCGATGCATCGTCGTTTTTAGGATAGCAGGCATTGAACGAATCAGGCACGTAGACATCAACACCGCCGATAGAGTCGATGAACTCCTTAAATCCGGCGAAGTTAATGGTGAGCCAGTATTGCACGTTTAGCCCCGTCACCAACGAAATCTTCTGAGCCGTTGCGTTTCCTCCTGCTATCGAATTTGGTTGACTATTCGAGGCAGTTTCATAGACAGAGTTAATCTTCGTGTATTGTCCAGAGTTGGGGGGATATTGTATCCACAGGTCACGCGGCACAGAGATGAGCGATGTATGGTGACTCTGTGGTAACATGCTGACGATAAGCAAGGAGTCAGTCAGGTACGCGCCATCATGACCACTACCGCCGTATCCCATAACGAGAAGATTAGTACGCGCACTGGTGTTCAGGTAACCAGACTGCGTACTCAATGGTGTCTTATTCGAGATGGCAGAGCCGAAGGCCAGGACGTGTTGTGATACGTTCACGAGGAGCGTTCCAACAATAACGAGGAGCAAGAGAGCAACGAGGCAACCGACACCACATCCAACACGACGATTGCGCTGCCGCTTTGGTTGTTTTGGCGTCAACGGTGCTACTGGTGCAGCATTTGGTTTTGCAGGAGCATTGGGTTGCTGAACAGTGCCTTGATAGTTCTGCAGCGGTTGCCTCTGGTACTGCTGATTACTTTGTTGTCCTTGTGGGCCACCATAATATTGCGTTGGTTCCTGACCCGACTGATTCTGTTGGTTTTGTTGGTTTTGTTGGTTCTGTTGCCCTTGCTGCGGCTGATATTGATATGGTCGCCGTTGCTGATTATTTGGTGCATGCTGTGGAGTATTCGAGCCACCAAGTACCAGCTTTCCCTGCTGCCCCTGTTGGGGATTTGGGGGAACCTGTCGTGTTGGTTCGTCCGGCGTAGACCAATTGTTAGACATTCTTCTCTATCCTTTTTCATCATTCGTCAATATAACACAATGATACACGAAGACACGATAACATACCCTGTCTACCCCTTCTACCCACCCAAATGTTCTATTGAAAAGTTTTGGCAGACGGGCGTAATGAATTACGCCCCTACGATATAAAGACGAACGAAAATGGATGAAGTTGCGTCTCGTTATCTTCTTGTTATTTCTTTGCCCAGTTCGTGATGGCCGTTTCGTCTTTGCTGTATCGCGTTGAGACGATTTGCGCCATGATAGCCAGAGCAATCTCTTCTGGTGAACGCCCTCCAAGATTGAGACCAATGGGAGCGTGTATACGACTCAGTTGCTCATCGGTCAAACCGCGTTGTTTCAGACGTTCCGCACGTTCTTCGCTCGTTTTGCGGCTCCCGATGGCCCCTATGTAGCCGAGTGGTTTCTTGAGGACGACTTCAAGCGTAGGCTCATCGAATTTGGGATCATGCGTCAATACAGTTATGGAGACCGATGGGTTGAGGTCCATGCGTTCCAATACCTCATCGGGCCACTCAACGATAATATCATCGGCATTGGGAAAGCGTTCACGAGTAGCGAAGGCTGAACGCGCATCAATAATGGTAACGTGGTAGTTGAGCGTTTTGGCGAAGGTGGTTAAAGCAACGGCGATATGCCCCGCGCCAACGATGAGAAGCGATGGTGGTGGTGCGTATCCCTCAATAAATACGTCGAATGATTGTGGTTCTGTTTCTGCGTTTGATGGTGTGAGGGTATAGGTACGTGTGAAGGCGTCGCCTTTCCAGATAGAGCGTTGAGCATCGGGAAGCACCAGTTCATCGAGTTCGGGTAGCCCAAGTGTCCCCTGCACAGTTTTATCCGAGAGGACGAGGAGTTTAGAGCCGATGTGTGCCGGACCACGCACAACAGATGCAAGGGCAGTTCCTTTTTCATGGATGAGCTGTTCTTTTAAGGTATCATAAATATTGCTCATGAAACGTCCTCCTACATACAAAAATACTGCATGTCCCATGAAAACACGTAGCGCACGTATTTTCATGGGAATTGATTCTCATAATTAAGAGCAAGAAAAACAGGTTTACCAGTCCAGGCGTTCGACGAAGACGTGAATTGTGCCGCCGCAGGCAAGGCCAATCTGCTCGATATTCTGCTCTTCGGTGATTCCAAATTCGAGCATTTGCGGTTTGCCGTCTTTGATAACTTCCATCGCGGCCTGAAACACGGCTGGCTCGACGCAACCACCACTGACGGAACCTGCCAGTTCACCGCTTTCGCTCACCGCCATTTTTGCTCCTGGGCCACGTGGGGCAGAACCAGCCATGCTAATCACGGTGGCGAGCGCGACTTTCTCGCCATGACTGCGCCACTTTTCAATATCTGGTAACACTTCTCGCATGTGAGACCTCCTAATATTTGCGAAGCTTGCCGTCAGGTGTTCTGTTTGGCTTACTCCATGCATCTGCCGCTTTCCTGCGAGCGGCGGCACTACGTACTGGACGGCTATCGTCGATGGTACTGAGCAATGTACCCAGATCAATGAGGCTGTCCAGGTTGTGCGCTGGTAAAAAGTTGTCGATAAATGGCAATGCGGTCTTCATGCCCACTGTCAAAGGACGATAATCGGGTGAGCCGAGCAACGGGTTGAGCCATATGAGTCGATGGCAGCTATGTTGCAAACGATCCATCTCAATCTGCAATGTGCTTGATTCACCACGATCCCACCCATCGCTAATGACCAGTACGACGGCTCCACGCCCCAACACACGCTTTGACCAGTGATGATTGAAGTAGTGGAGCGCGTCACCAATACGTGTGCCACCTGACCAGTCCTGAACCGATTTGGAAACATCGCGTACCGCATCGTCCACATCACGTCTCTTGAGTTGGCGTGTGATACGTGTTAGCCGCGTGCCAAAGACAAACGCTTCAACGTTCATCAATCCGTTTGATATCGTATGAATAAAGTGCAGGAGCAGACGCGAATAGAGGCTCATGGAACCACTGATGTCGCAAATGATGACGAGTGGACGTGGTTTCCGTTTGATGTCGCGCCACGTCAACTCGATAATCTCCCCACCGTATTTGAGATTGCGCCGAATGAGCCGCCGCATATCGGGGTAGGAGCCATTGCGCGTCGGCTTCTTGCGATGCGTCGGACGCATTCCGAGATGCCAGTGCATTTCCGCCATCAATCGCTTCGCCTCTTGCACCTCGTCCCATGTAAAGTTCTCAAAATCCTTCTTCCGCAATTGCTCGATAGCACTATAGGCAGTTCCCTGTGGATTGCCCTGATCATCGTCTTCGTATTCGTCTTCCTTCGCATTACGTGCATGTCTGCGTTCCGTCTGGCGTATATCCTGGCGATTGTCTTTGCGTTGCTCGCTATTCATGTGTTCTGCAAGGCGTTTGCGCTCGGAAGGTGGAAGGCGCATCTGTTTCTCTTCGCGCTTCGCCTTCCCGTTCTGCTCTGCCTTTTTCTGCTTCTGGTCGCGTATGAACCAGTAGTAGCCGAACATCTGCGTGAATACAGCTTCCTGCTCATGTTTTGTCACAAGGCAGCATTTAAGCGTGTTATAGAAATCCTCTTTATTCTTCACGTCGATGTAGTTGAGCGTCTCTACAAGGTCGAGCATCTGTCGCGGCCCGACTTCGATGCCCACTTCCCAGAGGATGCGCCCGAATTCTGTCAGTCGAAAGAGGAGACGTTCGCCACGTTCGATATCCAGTGGACGCAACTCTAACGTGTGAGGTTGTCCTTGTTGTGGCTGTGGGGAGACATTCATATCTAGGCTCCTCGTGCCTTTTGTAGCGTCTTCACCAGGTCATTACCACCGACTTTAAGAACGTCATCCTGGTATTTGAGTAATGCCCCAAGCGTATCGCGCACAGCACCTTCGACAAGCTCTGTCTGCTCAAGAGCCATGAGTGAACTAATCCAGTCGAGTGTTTCGGCGACACCAGGAGATTTGTACAGGTCAATGGTACGTAGTTCTCGCACAAAGAGACAGACTTGTCGCGCCAGACGCTGCGGAACGTCTGGAATGCGAGCCATGACGATAGCGTATTCTTTCTCTAACGTCGGGAAGTCGATCCAGTAGTACAGGCAGCGTCTACGGAGCGCGTCGTGGATTTCACGTGTACGGTTCGAGGTGATGATAACGAACGGTGGCTCCTTTGCCTGTATCGTGCCGATTTCTGGAATGGTAATCTGGAAATCCGAGAGCAGTTCAAGTAAATATGCCTCGAACTCTTCGTCGCTACGGTCAAGCTCGTCGATAAGAAGCACAGGAGCAACACCGTTAGCAGGGTCGATGGCCTGTAACAGTGGGCGTTCCATAAGGAAGTCTGGCCCGAAGATTTCCTGTAACTCTTCTTTGCGGTTTGCGCCTCCTGCCTCCATCAAGCGAATATGCAGCATCTGACGTGTATAGTTCCACTCATAAACGGCGGTACTTACGTCGATGCCTTCGTAGCATTGCAAGCGAATGAGCTGTGTGCCAAGCATGGACGATAATACTTTTGCAATCTCTGTTTTGCCAACACCGGGTTCGCCCTCTAACAGCAAGGGCTTACGTCGTTTCAATGCCAGGAATACGGCGGTTGCTAAACTGCGGTCTGCTATATAATTCTGGGCAAACATTGCCTGTTGTACATCTTCAATAGTGGCGTAGGCCGATGATACGGGGATCGCCGTTTGTTCCTGTTCCAACGAAAGCCTCCATCACGAAAAAACGTGTTGTATAGATAATGGTAATAAAGAATGATTGTACTATATTCTAAGACATTGTGAGCTATGTTAGCAACTCATTACAATGATTGCTTGCTCTGACCTTGGCATACCAAATTTGCCTGTGATATGGCGTATCTCATAAAGTCCAACGTCTCTGTTAAGTCCTCGTCTTCATGTTGAGTGCGCCATAGCAATGCTCTTTCGATAATTGTTCTCCATTTAGCATCAAGATGTTCTTGTCCCCATGTCGCCGCCTTTGGCTTTGAAGGGACGCTTCCCATATGTAATACGTAGAGAGCGCGACACATGGTCAATATCGCGAATGCCTGATAGTGTCGTGGACGTAGCCACGAAGGGTCAGCAAATTGTGCTTGCCAGAAATTCGATAATTGCTCGCATACAGCCTCTTCTAGTTCGCTGGCACTGATGGAGTCAATCAATGTTTCGGGTGATGGGCCATACAGAATGACGCCATGTTCTCGCACGATGTACCGCTCGATAATCCAGTTGCTTTTATGATAGCCAATCGTGAATGACCAATCAGTGCCAATTGTCGCATGAAGTCTTTTTGCATACATCAGACCACTCTCCGCAATGCTTTCATGCATGTCCCGAAGTGCTTCAAACGTTGTATTCGACAACTCTCCCTCAGTCACGACCAGAAAATCGACATCACTGGACGCCGGGTCGAAATCCCCTAATGAGAGCGAGCCATACAGATAGAAGCCTATGAGTTGGTCGCCTAATAGAGTCTGTACCCTTGTGAACAAGAGATTGAGTATCGTGTTCACTTGCTCGTATGCGGTTGGATAAGTGCTATTTGGCGTAGTCATTGAAAAATCCTCATATCTGCGGTGGATTACTGTGTAGGGACAGATGTATCACGTCCATTGTTGCGATGATGATACGACGCACGGACGTGATACATCTGTCCCTATACCACAATTCGTCCATCTTTAAGGAATAGTGTATCATCCACATACACTTCGCCATACTCTCTCAGGTCGCAAATCATATCCCAGTGCAGAGCAGAATGATTGACACCGCCTGTTTCGGGATAGCTATTGCCGAGTGCGAGATGGACTGTGCCGCCCATTTTTTCGTCGAAGAGGATATTCTTCGTGCCGCGTGTCACTCGTGCATTGTTACCAAAAGCAAACTCACCGAGATAACGCGCCCCTGCGTCGATGTCGAGCATTTGTCGGAGATAGTCCTGTCCCTGTCGAGCGGTAGCTTCGACCACTTTGCCCTCTTTGAACACGAGGCGTACACCTTCGACACCACGTCCACCATAGTTTGTAGGGATGTCGAATTGAATAACGCCGTTCGCGCTATCTTCAATTGGGCCTGTAAAAAACTCACCACTGGGGAAATTGCGTTTTCCATCGCTATTGATGAAAATACGATTTTCGACAGAAAGCGTGAGGTCTGTTCCTTCACCGAGAATGTGAACCTGTTTGTGGCCTTTGAGCCACTCGACGAGGCGTTGTTGTTGCGCGGCGAGTTCTTGCCAACGCGCAATAGGGTCGGCATCGTTCAGGAAACAGACATCGAAGACAAACTCTTCAAAGTCGTGTAGCGACATGTTCGCATCCTGAGCATAAGCGGACGTGGGATACAATGTGCCACACCAGCGAAATTCACCATTCTGTTCGCGCTGCCGAAATCGCTCTGACGCCGCGCCACGAAATGATTTCTGCCGTAGCGACATACGAGCAGGAGAAATGGCAGTCAACGCCTTCGTGTTGCTGCTGGATGAGATAGAGAGACGTGCCGTCACTTTCTCCGCCATCACATCCTGAAATGGTGATGATTGCGTTAATTGAGCATCATTGCCCTCAAGCAGCAGTATTTCATCAAGATGATCGAGGTTAATCATGGGAAGTGGATATGCACCTACACGTAGCACTTCGCGGTACACTGCCTCGACGAGCGGTGCGGCAAGCGGTGTTGCATGAATAGCTACGACATCTTCTGGTTTGATATAGAGTGAATAATGGACGAGGGTATGCGCCCAACGATCTATACGGATATCATGCATATTTTTTACTCTTTTCCTATAGCCAATTAATGTTGTCTCCTATCTGTGGTCTGGCGATTCATCGCAGACGTGTATCGGTTGCCATGCAAACACGTCTGCGATGAATCGCCAGACCACAGATAGGGTCATTATCATGCAAAAGGGTGTGACCGATGTTAGCATAAGTTAACATCGGTCACAGTGCAATGCTTAATCAATGTACAAAGGTTATGCGCGTGAAGCGGCTTCCAGAATCGCACGTTTTGCCATAACGCTTGTCATCTGACTGCGATAGGTTTTGGAGCCATGAATGTCTTCGATGAGGTCGAGACCTTCGGCGGCGTGACTGGCAGCTTCGGTTGCTACAGCTTCGTCGATTTTCTTGCCGACAAGGGCAGATTCGACGCCGCTTGCACGGGTTGTCTTGCTAC
>DAIQNC010000139.1:0-8368 GCA_036788655.1 Ktedonobacteraceae bacterium | reverse complement strand
GTGATTCATCACGTGCGTCCAGTATCAGACAGCATCATATGTAAATACGCACGTGATGAATCACGCCACAACATGAGCAGAATTCATTGGCTATTTGCTAGAAATGGTACTATCGTTCCAAATCTGCGCCCCCACATTCGGTATCCCCGTTAATGGCAAATGTCCATTACTCACCGTCGCCTCTACGCCGCTCAACATCTCTCGCATCACAGTTCCGTCTGCGATGCCAGCATCTCGCACGGGCAGTTCCGTCAGGTCGTCGTTGCTGCGACGTGCCACGATGAGCAAGCGTTGGTCGGGTGCTTCGCGTAGGAAGGCCAGCGTCTCGTTTTGAGCATAGAAAGGTTGGAAGCCGCCGTGACGGAGCGCAGGTGCGGTACGGCGTAGCTGAATGAGTTGCTGATAGAAAGTGCGGCGTCCCATATTCCACTCGTCGGGGTTCCAGGGCATACAACGGCGGTTATCGGGGTCGCTCCCACCAGCGAGGCCGATTTCGTCACCGTAGTAGACGCTGGGGACACCGGGGAAGGTGAAGAGCAGCGCGGCAGCAAGGCGTGCCAGGTCTTCATCGCCGTTGACCAATGTTTCAATACGTGGCGTATCGTGGCTACCGAGCAGGTTGAATTGCTGAATGGCAATTTGCCAGGGAATAGCGGCGATGAAGGCGACCCATTGCGCGACGAGGGCATCCGTTGGCAACAGTTGTGGTTCAGGCCAGCCCTTGTTCCACGACTCGGCGATTTCGGAGCCGACAAGCCATTGTAGCAAGGGCAGACTGAAGCCGCGATAGTTCATAACGGCGTCGAGTTCGTCTCCTTGAAGCTGTGCCGAGGCATCGAAGAAGTTTTCGCCGATAAGGTAGCTATCAGGAGATTCGGATTTGACGGCGCGTCGAATGCCACGCCCAATTTTGTGTTCCAACTGGTTCTCACCCTGACGTGCAAGCATATTCGCTACGTCGATGCGCCATGCATCAGCACGGAATGGGGGACGGAGCCAGTAGCGCATAATCGAGCCGTGTCCAGCGTACATCTCCTCGCGCAACTTTTCACTGCGATAGTTGAGTTTGGGCAGAGTTCGCACACCGAGCCAGCTTTCGTACTCCTGTGGGCCGGGGCCAAGCGTGAAGAATTCCGCTGTTGGTGCATGACGGTCAGCAAGTGCCGCGAGAAACCAGGGATGCAGAGAGCTACAGTGGTTCGGAACGATGTCAAGCATCAGTCTCATATTGCGCTCATCGAGAGCTTTGCGTAGCTCAATCAATGCCTCGTCGCCACCGAAATGTGGGTCAACTTTCCTGTAGTCGGTGATGTCGTATTTATGATTACTTGGCGAGGTGAAGATGGGGTTGAGATAGAGGGCAGAGACGCCGAGGTCTGTGAGATAGTCCAGATGTTGCGTGATGCCTTGCAGGTCGCCGCCGAAGAATTGTGCGTTGCCTGTTTCTCCTGTCCGTGTGATCTGGTCGCCCCACGGATGTGCTTTGACGGTATGCCCATAGCTTGAATATTCATTGTCATGCACATTGTTGGAGCTATCGCCATCGGCGAAGCGTTCTGGAAATATCTGGTAAAACACGCTATCCTGCACCCACGATGGATTATGGTAGCCATGCAGCAGCTTGAAATCGGTAGCATCCGTCGGCGTAAAACGTACAGTGCCGATGGCGGTATACCACCAGTTGCCTTCATCTGTAGCGAGGAAGAAACGGTAGCTGGTGCGGAACATGCGAAGTGTTAGCTCAATTTCCCACCATCGTGCCACGCCGTTAGCACCATTATCGGAACTCGGCTCAATAGGCTGCATCGGTTGTAGGCGTTGCTCGCCATCAGGATTGGTGCGGAGGAAGACACGCTTGATAGGGGCATCAACATCGGCGCGAAGACGAAGCGTTACCGTTTTATCGTGACCATGAGTAACGTAGTGAGGAGAACCGTCGTGGTGAAGGCTCTGTAACCAGCGAGGGTGAGACATGAGAAATGAAAATCCTTTACTCGTTGTAGTGTAGTTTCGGAAAAAACATCCTGCTTATTATACCTCATGTCTTCTCAGGTGTCTGCTCGAAGTGCATCCAAATATTCAGTTCCATCGTAAAGAAATGGTGAAAGATTACACTACTCACGAATTTAAGAACAGGAAGGTAACGCAGTTTAGCATCATTAGCTCATCCAGGTGAGATATGAGTAGGAATACTACGTAGTTTTATTGTTGATTAAAATACGTCAACATTGTGACGGACGTGTTATTTTCTCCCAGGAGGAACTATGACTCGAACACCCCGCCTGAAAGCATTTCCACTTGCCTCGTCCTTCTTGCTTGTCTTTGTTCTATTGCTCAGTGCGTGTGGCCCAACGGGAACGCCAAGCACGAACAATAGCGGCAATCCTACGAAGGGTGGCACGTGGGTTGATGACCTGTACGAGGAGCCGAACTCGCTCATTCCGTATGCGTCGTCAGAAACGTTCTCGGATATCGTTGATAATACGCTGTATGCTCCCCTGTTTCTAGGTAATGCACAGGGGCAACTCACACCGGGTATTGCCACCGAGGTTCCTACCGTCGCCAATAGTGGCGCGAGTTCCGATCTCAAGACGTGGACGTTCCATCTGCGCTCTGGCCTTACATGGTCTGATGGGCAACCGTTGAATGCCGATGATGTGGACTTCTCCTGGAAACTATGGACGAATCCAAAGTTCGGTGCGTATAGCACTGTAGGTATCAACCTCATTGATTCGACCACCGTTTCATCAGACAAGTTGAGCATCACCTTCCATCTCAAACAGGGATTTGCTGACTTTGCCAGTGTGTGGGCCGATGGACTACAGGCTCCGTTGCCAGCGCACATTTACTCGAGCATGTCGCCCGATCAGGTCACAAAGTCTGCCGACAACCTGAATCCTTCGGTGGTGAGCGGCCCCTTCATGATGAGTGAGAGCAAGCCCGGCGACCACTACACCGTTGTTCGCAACCCGAAATACTACCTTGCTTCACAGGGCCTGCCCTACCTCGACAAAGTTGTGTTCCGTATCGTCACCGACCAGGATACGATTCTGAAAGACTTCCAGTCGGGTAGCATCAACTCGTCGTGGTTCCTTGATGTCACGAAGTCGAAGGTATATAGTTCGCTCTCGAACTACACCTCGATTACCAGCCCGGTTGCCTCGAACTGGGAGCATGTCGTCTTCAACTTCAAGAATCCTATTCTTGCCAACAATCCAGTTGTGCGTCAGGCGATGGCGAACGCCATTGACTACAACGCGCTGATTACTACAGCGCGTCAGGGAGCCGCCAAACCATTGTGTATTCCGCAAGGTACGGCCTTCAATCCTGGCTATCAGGCCGATGCTGCATGTCCAACCTTCAACACTGCTAAGGCCAACTCGATGCTCGACTCAGCCGGATGGGTGAAGGGGCCTGACGGAATTCGTGCAAAAGGTGGTCAGAAACTGGTGTTCACCTACTCGACGACAGCAAGAAATCCCTGGCGTGCCGCCGATGAGGATATCATCCAGTCGAACTTCAAGTCTATCGGCATCCAGTTGAACATCCAGAACTATCCTGCAAGCACATTCTTCGGACCGTTCCTGGGTGGTGGCAAGCATGACCTCGCCGAATTTGAAAGTACGCCAACGTACTCTCCAAATGTGAACTCGGATACTGGCTGTAACCAGTTCCCGCCAAATGGTGAAAACTACTCCTTCTACTGCAATCCGAAGGTCGATCAACTTTCGGCGCAGACAGAGCAGGTAGGTGATCCATCAGCGCGTCAGCAAGTCTTCAACCAGATTCACCAGATTCTGCTCACCGACTACCCGTTCATCGTTCTCTATAGCCCCAGTGACCTTGCTGTTTACAAGAAGACAGGTCACAACTACCAGCCGGGGCCAGAGGGAGCCTCTGAAACCGTTGATGTCATGAACTGGTGGTGTACGGGTGGTCAGTGCTAACCTTGTAATGTTTGTTCGTGGATAATCTCGTAGGGGCGTTATTCTATAACGCCCTTGCGTTCATCTTCAACATGTGCTATTCTCGACGAACGTTGGAGAAGGGGTCAGCAAGGCGTCATAAATTAGGCCCCTACAGAGGAAGGAATGATATAATACAAATCAATTTATCGAACAGACGTATTATGGAGGCTTTGAATGGGGCGATACATCATTAGACGCTTGCTACAGGCGATACCATTGCTCTTTCTACTCTCGCTCTTTATGTTTCTGCTGATTCATGCGTTGCCGGGTGGCCCTGATACGGTATTTCTCAGTCCCAATCTCGATGCAGCAGGACGTGCGGCATTGAAGGCGCGTTTTGGGTTGGATCAACCTCTGCCCATCCAATATCTAACGTGGCTAGGCAATGCGCTCAGGGGCGATTTTGGTTTCTCCTTTGCTACCAACCAACCTGTAACGCAAATTCTCAATGAGCGATTTCCTGCGACACTTGAATTGTTCCTCACTGCATTCGTACTTGCACTTATCTTTGCAATCCTGTTAGGCGTCGTTTCTGCTCTACGGCAGAACAGCCTTACCGACTACCTGCTGACCTCGCTTTCCTATTTCGGTCTGGCGATGCCTGCCTTCCTGCTTGGCCTCTTCGCGCAAGCCATCTTTGGCGTCTACCTGCACTGGCTCCCGACATCAGGAACGGCAACTCTTGGCTATACCTTCGACTTCATCAATGGCCTCTGGGATCACCTGTTGCATCTCTTATTGCCGATGCTGGTGCTGGCAATACTCTTTGTTGCTAGCTGGAGTCGCTACATGCGTTCAAGTATGATCGAGGTGGTCAAGCAAGATTATATACGCACTGCCCGTGCAAAAGGTGTTTCCACTGGCTCAACTATGATGCATCATGCGTTGCGTAACGCCATCATTCCGCTCATTACGGTGGTTGCTATCGACTTCGGTGCAGTTGCAGGTGGCGCAGTCATTACGGAAAGTATCTTTGCATGGCCTGGCATGGGACAGCTGTTCATCACCTCGCTCGATAGCCGCGATTATCCGGTGCTGTTAGCTATGCTGGTGCTGAGTGGGACACTCGTTATCTTATTCAATCTCGTTGCCGACATCCTTTACGGTGTCATGGATCCACGTATTCGTTACAGCTAGCGCGGTTCTCAATGTGGGGCAATAATTATGGAAATGAACGCAACAATGTGGACATCATGTAGGGACAGATTCATCACGTCCGCGTGGCCCGACGACCATCGATGCGCGGACGTGATGAATCTGTCCCTACATGATGTCCACATTGTTTATTAATCGCCATTATTACGTCCCCATAACCGTAAGGAGTTTTCTATATGAACATTCCCGATAATTTCAATCTCGCGCCTGACCTGGAAGGCGATCTTGAGACGATACTGGAGCAGACGCCAGAACTGGTACGCAAGCGGCGCGGACAGGGGCGCATCATTTTTGACCGCTTCATTCGCAACCGTGCGGCCATTGTAGGTGCAGTCTTTCTGTTGCTCATGGTAATCATGTGTTTCCTGGGGCCATTTATAACGGGGCATAGCAACCCGAACGACCTTCATTACAACAGTGCCTTGCAAGGCCCGACGTGGCAGTTTCCATTTGGAACTGACAACGTGGGGCGCGATCAGTTCGCACGTGCAATGGCTGGTGGGCGCGTCTCGTTGCTTGTGGGTCTAACTTCGATGCTGGTATCTATTGTCCTGGGCGTGAGTATCGGAGCGTTCGCTGGCTACTATGGCGGCATTATTGATAACATTCTCATGCGTTTTACCGATGTCATGCTGGCTATTCCGACGTACCTGTTGCTCTTCGTTCTCTCTGCATCGTTTGTGAATGGTTCCACATGGGGCATTGTTGTTCTCATCGCCATATTCGGCTGGGCAATCTCGGCGCGTATCGTGCGGAGTGAGTTTCTGGCGTTGAAGGAGCGCGAGTATGTGCTGGCGGCTCGCACTGTTGGTGTCAAGGATTTTCGCATGATGTTCCTGCATATCCTGCCCAATGCCGCAGGGCCAATCATCGTCAATGCAACATTGCTGGTCGGTAACAACATCATTTTGGAGTCGGTACTAAGCTTTTTCGGTTTTGGTCTGCGTCCGCCCAATGCAAGTTGGGGCAACATGATAAGCGATGGGCAGAGCTTCTTCGATGTGGCTCCCTGGCTGGTCTTCATCCCCGGCCTGCTCATCTTCTTCACTGTGTTGAGCCTTAACCTCGTCGGTGACGGTTTCCGCGATGCTCTTGACCCACGCATGACCGAACGATAGGGGATGAAATATATGGCAGAGAACAACTATCTTTTAGACGTGCAAGACCTCAAAACCTATTTCAAGGTGAAAGAGGGATATATACATGCCGTTGATGGCGTGACTTTCGGTGTCAAGCCGGGCGAGAAGGTGGCGATTGTGGGCGAGAGCGGCTGTGGTAAGAGCGTGACAGCTCTCTCCATTATGCGCCTGGTCGCACAGCCACCGGGTGAATATGCTGGTGGAGAAATCAACTTCGACGGGCAAAACCTGCTTGAGTTGCATGAAAAAGAGATGCAGCCCATTCGCGGTGGTCAGATTGGCATGATTTTTCAAGACCCGATGACTTGCCTCAATCCTACGATGACGGTTGGCAAGCAGATTGCCGAGGGTTTACGCATTCACCTGAAAATGAGCAAGGACGCGGCGATGAAGCGCACGAAGCAATTGTTAGAGCAGGTGGGTATTCCCGATGTACGCAACCGCATCAATTCCTATCCGCATCAGTTCAGTGGCGGAATGCGCCAGCGTGTGATGATTGCAATGGCACTTGCCTGTAATCCGAAGTTGCTGATTGCCGATGAGCCGACGACAGCCCTCGATGTCACGGTACAGGCGCAAATCCTGGAGTTGATAAGTGGAGTGTGTTCTGACTTCGGCACGGCCCTTATTCTTATCACACACGATTTAGGTGTGGTTGCAGGGATGGCTGACCGTGTGATTGTAATGTATGCTGGTAAGGTTGTCGAAGAAGCTCCGACGGAAGAGATTTTTGCCAATCCGCGCCATCCCTATACACTGGGTCTGCTCAACTCAGTGCCGCGTCTTGACGAGCGCAGACACGCGGAACTACGCACTATCGAGGGTGCGCCGCCCGACCTGCTGATGCCGCCCACAGGATGTCCGTTTATGCCGCGCTGTTTCTATGCTCACAACGTCTGTCGCCAGATGCCACCGCTCGACCCACTCGCTGGCAAGGTGGAACATCGAAAAGCATGTTGGCCCGATATCAGCGACCCGAAAGAGCGTGAGCGTGCCGAGATGCGACGACAACAACGTTTAGAAAAACGCCGTGCTGTAGAAAATCAGGCGGCACAGGCCGCGAAAGTAGTGTAAAGGAGCGCGTGCTTGGAAGAGAACACTAAAACATTCAAAGCCACACCTACGGCTTCAACGCCACAAACAGAGAATGTGAGTGTGGACAATACAGAGACCAATAGCGATACGCTCCTGGATGTGCGCGATTTGAAGATGTACTTTCCTCTGACGCAGGGTATCATTCTACAGCGCACAGTGGGCTATGTCAAAGCCGTCGATGGAGTCAGCTTTCAGATACAGCGAGGGCAGACGCTTGGGCTGGTCGGTGAAAGTGGTTCCGGCAAGACGACGATTGGACGCACACTCATTCGTCTCTACAAACCAACGAGTGGACAAGTTATCTTCGATGGGCAAGACCTGACGAAGATGGAAGGCGAGTCTCTGCGTCAGGTGCGGCGCAAGGCACAGATGGTCTTTCAAGACCCCTACGCCTCGCTCAATCCACGTTTCACAATCGGAACGTTGGTGTCTGAACCCATGCAGGTCTACAATATCGGCTCGAAGCAGGAGATTCGAGAGCGTACTGAGGAGTTACTGCGCGTCGTCGGTCTGCGTCCAGAATACATCGACCGCTATCCGCATGAGTTCAGTGGTGGACAACGCCAGCGCATCGCCGTTGCTCGCGCCCTCTCTATCAACCCTGAGTTCGTGATTGCCGATGAGCCAGTCTCCGCGCTGGATGTCTCAGTACGCGCCCAGGTACTCAACTTGCTACAACGTCTGCAATCGCAATTCCACCTCACCTATCTCTTCGTCTCGCATGACTTGAGCGTAGTACGTCACGTCGCTGACCGTATCGCCGTGATGTATCTTGGACGCATCGTGGAACTGGCAGACCGCGACGAACTGTATGCCTCGCCGAAACACCCCTACACACGCGCTCTGCTCTCCGCCGTGCCGATACCCGACCCGACGGTTGAACGCAAACGCAAGCGCATCATTCTCTCTGGCGACCTGCCGAGTCCCATCAACATTCCGTCCGGGTGTCGTTTCCACACACGCTGCCCAATGGCACAGTCTATTTGCCGCGAGGTGGACCCGGCCTTCGAG
>DAIQNC010000138.1:0-8368 GCA_036788655.1 Ktedonobacteraceae bacterium | reverse complement strand
CTGTACATAGTACACACATCTTCCGTTGTGAGCTTCGTCTGCGACAAATTCGCATAGCAGGTAACCAGAATTCCACGTGTCATCGGAATAAGATGAGGAACAAAAGTGACACGTAGAGGAGTATCAACAGCGTGACCATTCGCCGTAGCTCCAGCCTCTAGCTCCTGAACGATTTCCGGTAAATGCCGATGACCATTGAGGCTATACGCATTCACATCCTCATTGGCCTCGGCATAATGCGTAGTGAGCGAAGGGCTACGTCCTGCACCACTCACGCCCGTTTTCGAGTCAATGATGATATCCGACGAGATTATACCTGCCGAAATTGCTGGCAATAGAGCTAAAATCGAAGTTGTCGAGTGACAACCTGGATTCGCTACAAGCGGTGCATGTTCAATTGCGCTTCGATATCGTTCGGGCAGTCCATACACACTTGTCTCTAACAGAGCTGGTGCAGGATGTACATGTTTGTACCATTCCTCATACACTTGAGCATCCTTGAGACGAAAATCAGCCGAGAGATCGACGACTCGTGTGCCTTGTTCCAATAATTTCACTACAGATTCGGCGGCGGCGGCGTGAGGCAGACAGACAAAGGCAAGGTCTGTAGCCGCAGGTTCCTCAGTCACAATAAGCGATGGGTCAACGGCCCCCTGTGCTGGCAGAGCGTGCAATTGTGGGAATATTTCGTCTAATCGCTTCCCTACTGCGCTCCTTGCCGTAACCGACATGACGACAAATTGCGGATGGAGTGCCAGCAACCGAAGCAATTCTAAGGCGGTATAACTTGTTCCGCCGATAATAGCAACTGAAACCATCGTCTTCACCTTTCTCATCCTTTACAAAATTTTGAACCAGATAATAAACAAACAGGCAATAAAAAAGCCCTCGTCCCCTACGGAAAAGGGACGAGAGCTATAAATACATGCTCCCGTGTTACCACCCATCTTGTCTTTTATCTTCGGAGAAGCAGTCGCACCACTGGCGACCCACACTCTCTACGACTCTGTAGTGAGGATGGAAAGACCACTCATTTCTGGCTTACTCGCTACGTGGAAGCCATCCACCTGTCCTACTTGCTGGAATACTTTCACAGCTTTCTTCGGTCAGCCGCTCACGAGGCGGTTCTGAGGCGATGTAACCGTACCGAACTCTCACCAACACTTCGGTTCGCTGTCGGGTATCGCGCTCATACTCTGTTCGTTCAACGCGGTGTAGCAATGATAATTCTGTTGTTACCAACAAGAATAACAGCAGTTTGGCAAGATGTCAAATTCTGTGTATATATTCCATACAGACTACTATCCTTATAGAATATTTGCACATTATTATCTAGCTTTACCTACTACATCAGACTCTGGTTTGTGTACGCTGCTGAAAGATTCTGGACAGGCGAAATGAGCTTCTCAGCTACCAAGAATTGTGCCATCGACTGCCATGTCGCACTGTCGTTATAACCGAGTTGCCCACTATTCTGCTGCAAAACTGGTATCGTGGCTTGCAGAACACTCAATGCCGTTGTAGTATTCAGTCCTGGTACGTAGCTCTTACTGATGTTGACAGCTCCCTGTGGGTCTGCGATAGTATCCTTCACCCCCTTGATTGTTGCCTGAACAAACTCACGCACCACCTGTGGTTCGCTCTGGTACGTCTGCTGTGTCGTTATGATGCCGTTGGAGACGAGAGGTTGATAATCGGAGACGTTGAATGTCCGTACTGCGAAACCTGCTTTTTGCAATTGCAACGGCTCGTTATTTGAGTAGCCCATCACAGCATCAACCTTGTTGCCAATGAGGGCCGCCACCTGAGTGAAGCCTATTGACTGCACCTTTACATCGGAAAGCGAGAGGTGAGCTTTGTACAGCAAGGCAAGTAAGCCTGTATAGGTAGAGCCATATGCACCCGGTACACCTATCGTATGTCCCTTCAAATCGGCGAGCGTCTTGATAGAAGAGCTGGCTGGCACAATCAGGCTTACAGGATATTTCTGGAATATGGTTGCTACGTCGATAGCATTAGCTCCCTTATCGCGTGCCTCCAATTCTTCATCACCACCCGCGAAGACAAAATCGTTCTTTCCTGCAACCATTGACCCGATCAGGTCAGGAACGATACCGTGATGGAAGATGACATTTAATCCAGCATCCTTATAGTAACCTTTGCTCTGCGCGACATAGAACGGTGCGAACTGAATATCGGGAATGTAGCCTAAACCAATCGAAATGGTCTTGAGGTTTGCAGTTTGTCCACTGGTTCCACTACTGCTGGTAGTCGTACTTCCACCACCACATGCGCTCAATATAAGCGAGACAAGTAGGCTTATCGACAAAAAGGGCAACAGAATAGATAAACGATGACGTGTAGACATCGAGGAGTTCTCCTTGTGTGTTTCTTGCAACGATGTGTAGCTCTAATATATGCGAGCGGCCAGTTTCACTAACAGCCAAGTTGCCCCGTAGTACAATGCAGCAAGGGCAGCAAGTACGACAAGAGTAGCGAACATAAGCGGCGTATTATATTGCTCCTTCGCTTGAAGTACGAGCGCACCTAATCCCAGCGCATTGCTATTGACAAACTCTCCCACGATGGCTCCCGTAATCGACAGCGTAAAGCCTGTGCGTATCGCGGCGAGAAGAGCAGGGAGCGCGAGTGGAAATTCGATATGGGCCAGCATCGACCAGCCAGAAGCTCCCTCGACACGTGCTGCATCTATATACGCTCTGTCAATGGTCTGCATTCCCAGGATAGTATTTATCACCATCGGGAAGATAATGACCAGCGTACAGATGATCACATTCGAGAACAAGCTATACCCCAGCCAGAGGACAAAGAATGGCGCAAGCACGAGGGCTGGTATGGCCTGAGCTGCTGCAAGGTAGGGCTGAAAGGTCGAAGCCACGAGACGTGACTTGACGATGGCAAATCCGAGTGGCAATGCGATGACCAGTGCAAGCAGAAAGCCACACACGCTCTCCTGCACAGTTATCAGTAACGCACTACTCAGATAGGCACCTGCTCCCAATCCATCAGCGAGGCTCGCAAGCACATCGTTTGGTTTGGGGAGTAAGAGAGCGGAAATGTGACCCGATGTGGTACTTGCATACCAGCCTATCAACACGATAAGTGCAAGTACAAGTGGTGGAAGTACGGCAAACCACCATTGGGCCATAGTAGATGTTGAACGTGCTTTTCTCGCTCTCCTGCGTGGAGAAACGGGGATAACACTCCCCTGCTGATTCTCCACAGAATCCAGCACGTAATCGCGCATCTCTGGAGATGCGTCTTTTGTGGTAACACTCATTGACTTCCCTCAGTCATAGCTCTACTGACGACTCATTCCATAGAAAAGTACAGGAAGAGGCATCAATTCAACTGACTCCGGGAGGCATGTGAGGGAGATATAGGGAACCATTCTTCATTGCCTGTAGAAAAGTATAGCAATAAAGACCTGCTTCGCTTCACGAACCAGGATAGGATGGCCCTGTACTAACCTTCTCCCATCCGGACTGTACCGTCGGCTCTGGAATCACACCAGATCGTGTCATTGTGCAGCATTAAAACTGAACGCTGGCTCGCGGGCTTAGTACATGCACATACCATCTTTCATGCGTGTACCACACCGCCGGTCGGGAATTGCACCCTGCCCCGAAGGTCTCTATTGATACTATGCCACATCTCAGGAAATATTTCAAGCCTTTTTTGTTGACAGTAAAAATTCATTGGAAAACAGCATTGTTGTGAGAGATGTATTCCAAATCAGTTACGCTTTCGTGCATGTAGCAGAAGTAGGTACACCTCGCAAGCGAAATTGAGAGTGAGTCATCATGGGAAGCAATCTCAATGAATAAAACACTGTATCCAATCAGTAAAAAAATACCCTGGTACTCCGGGCTAAAGCATTCCTGGCAAGCAGCACTCAGGTTTGATCGTTCGCAGGTGACGGCAGTTCCGGCAATACGCAGTACCATCGTGTATGTGTTGCCACTGGCTATCGGTGTGGCTACACATCATGTCGTCGAAGGCGTTTCCATTGCTGGCGGTGCTGCTACGCTTGGCGCGATACGGCTTGCATCGCCCTACCACGCACGTATTCGCACTCTATTTTTAGCATGTATTGGCATCGCCCTCTCAGCCTTCGTAGGAAGTTTGACTGGTCAAATTGGATGGTTATCAGTGCTGCTCGCTGGTATCTGGGGTGTCGGCGCGGGGCTACTGGTAGCACTCGACCTGTCTGCTACTATTGTAGGTTTACAATCTGCCCTGGCGTTGATTATTCTTTCCCATTTCGCGCTTACACCTGTACAAGCACTTCTACAGGCGTTACTTATGTTTGCTGGTGCATTGCTACAAACAGTTGTGACGATGATACCTTCACCCTGGCAACGTACTGGCCCAGAACGGACAACACTGGCGAACCTCTATCAAACGCTCTCTCACTATGCGCTCGATGTATCAGACGAACATCGTGGACAGCACATGAGAGATGCGCTAACAAAAGCATACACGACGTTATCAGAAAGTAAAAGAGAGAGCCAACAGGGAAAATTGTTCTTTGAACTGCTCGAAGAAGCTGAACATATTCGTCTAAGCCTTATTGTACTGACACGCTTACAGCCACATTTGACACATGACGAAATAACACAGACCACTGATAGAGCTTATGTCTTTCAATTCATTCAAACAGCAGCAGACCAGTTACAAACCATAGCCCATACATTGAACGCCCCACCTGTTCGTATCCATTTCAGTAAAACCAGCCATGCAGACGAACATCTTCAACTGATGAAAGAGATGCTCAAAGTCCTTCGAGCGCAAGAAAAGGAATCACCGTATGAACAAACACTTCATCAATTCGTGACCTATGGCAATGCATTACGCGCCCAGCTTCAAAAAGTCTCATCAATAGTAACGGAGCGCACACCATCATTTGGCAGACCGTCAATACATTTCAGCATTCCACGACCTCCCCACCTACAGATACATGATACGGCGGAAATCCTACGTTCTAATCTATCCTTGCGTTCAACGGCCTTTCGACATGCAATTCGTCTGGGCATCGCACTCGCGTTTGCTACCGCACTGTATCGTATCTTCCCTTTCCCGTTTCAGCGCGGTTACTGGATAGCACTGACGGCCTTGCTCATACTTAAACCAGACTTTTCTACGACATTTACTCGCGGTATAGCTCGTGCGCTTGGAACAATACTCGGAGCCGTTCTCACAACCCTGCTGGTTGCAACGCTCAGACCCACAAGTGATATATTGGTCTTACTGGATGCTATCGCAGCTTACATCGCCTTTTCTATTCTTCTGGCAAATTACGCCCTCTTCTCGGTCTTTATCACTATGGAAGTCGTCTTCCTGCTTACATTTGTTATTCCTCAACCGCTTGATACAACAGCCTATCGTGCAATTGACACCGCCATTGGAAGCGTCCTTGCCCTGCTCATTTACACACTCTGGCCTACATGGGAACGTACACAAACACCCCATTTCCTGGAAGATAGGCTTCATGCTGTTCAGAACTATATAGTTGCCATCCTACGAGCGTATGCAACCCCTGACACATTCAACATTTCTAAAATGGATGGACTACTCAGAGATGCACGGTTGGCACGTTCCAATGCTGAGGCATCTATGCAACGTTCTTTACAAGAGCCTGAGCGGTATCGCATCAATACGGACGTTGTCGGGGGATTGCTTGGAGCGATGGATGTACTTATGCGAAGTGGTCTTGTCCTCGAAGCGTACTTAATAGATAATCCTTCTCATCATGTATTACCTGCAATATCACAGTTCACAGAGAACGTTGATAAAGCACTCAACATATTTGACAATGCAATCCATGAAAGGAAGAAAACTACATCACTCCCCGATTTACAGCAAGCTTTTCGTCAGCTTGAGGGAGCCTCAAAGCCTCTTACACGGCAGGAAGTCAATACAAACCTATCAGTAGTCAGAACAGAGGCCAAACAAATTATTCGTACTATTCAGACAATGTACCAGTTGCTCTCTTCAGAAAACTTATCAGCAGAATTGTAAAGTAGCCTGTATTGCATTAGCAGGTGTTAATTTAACGAATATGCCTGATTTGCTTATGCTGATAGATCGTTTGCAATATGTAAAAATTCCAACAGTGACAACTTTAAGGATATGATATACAATGTAATTATCCATGATTCCACCTCCCCTTCCTCTCGCGGTAGTGCGAGAGGCCGCCAGGAAATAGATAGGAGTGATAATGACCTCTCATGTATACACACGCAGTCGTATTGGCATTGTTGGTTCTGGCATTGCAGGAAGTTCAGCCGCCTATTTCGTGCAACAAGAGCTTGGGGCAGAAGTTTGTGTCTTTGAAGCGGCTGCACATGTTGGAGGCCGCATACAAGAACGAACCATCGCAGGGGTGATGGTAGAACAAGGTGCTAGCCTCTTCCACAGCAGCAATCGCTATCTCGTCCACTTCGTAGAGATGCTCGGACTTCATCAACAGTCCACCGATGCTACGGGAACATTTGGCATCTGGAATGGAACTTCGTTCGATCTGACAAGTTCCCCTTCGGCCCTGCTCACCAAAATGAAAATGCTGCTACGTTATGGGCCAACACTGCTACGTGTGCAACAACTGGTCAAGAATATGGTCACACGACTCACTCAGATATATGCACGGCAGGAGCAGGGGCAAGCCTTCTCCACACCAGAAGCTCTCTTCAAAGCACTAGACCTCTATACCCTCACTCAACAACAGAGTGATAAGTATTTTCGCGCATCGAACATCTCACAACGCTTTCTCATTGAGTTTGTCAATGGCGCGTCTCGCAATAACTATGGGCAGGATAGTAGCATCAATGCTTTGGTTAATCTGGTCTCACTGGCAGGAGCAGGTATGGCTGGTGGCTCCCTATACTCAGTACGTGAGGGAAATAACCACGTGTGCCAGGGATTACTGCGAGCCTCCAACGCGATAGTGAGGACGGATTGCCGTGTCCAGCAGATTACGCGAGTCTCCGATACAAACGGAGAAGGCTGGGAACTGCTACTGGATAGTGGAGAAACAGAACGATTCGACGCGGTGATCGTCGCAACTCCCTTTGAAGGGGCAAGAATCACAGTAGATGAGAGAAACCTATCCTCAACAGCTGATATCAAAAGAGCCTATCAAACTACCCATGTGACCCTGGTGGTGGGCAGCTTGAATCCGATGTATTTTGGGAAAAAGACGCACGGGGAGATTCCTGACGACATCCTGACTCAAGAGAACCCGAACATTCCATTCTCGTCAATAGGCATTGTTGGGAACAAAGACCAACCGACTTCCACTCTCTATAAACTCTTTTCGCGGAAACCTCTTGAAGAAACCATACTCACCGATCTCTTTGCAGAACGAAAGCAGATCGAACAATGGCAGTGGCAGGCCTATCCAGTGCTTACACCTACGACTTTATGGCCTCCCTTTCAGTTGAGCAAGGGATTATATTATATAAATGCGATGGAGTCGGCGGTCTCGACAATGGAAACTGAGATCATCGCTAGCCGCAATGTCGTGAATCTGCTCAAGCAAGAAAGTGAAAGTTAGACAGAGGATACACAAAAAGAGCTGGAACCACATGAGTGCAGTTCCAGCTCTTTTCTCATATTGAGGAGAAAATAACGTAATCAGTTATTTTCAGCACGATAAAATTCTTCGGCATAGGTATAGCCATACTTCTTACCGATTTCAGCATCAATGGAGCGCAGGAACTCATCGAGTTCTCGCGTACTGTTATCAAGCTGGCTTGTATGTGCGTGTAATGCTTCTAGCTTCGTATCCATCACCGAAGTGATATCGACGCCGTAGTTCTGCACAGGCGCACCTGAAATCAAAATTTCCGAGACCTTATGCGGCTTGAGTCCTTCCTGCATCAATTCAGGAAAGTCCCAGGGATTTTGCGATGATGGATAGATGGCTTCAAGCGTTGCACGTCCTGCCGCAAGATGGTCGTGGTGGTATCGCTGGATAATAAAAGGTGTCCAGGAACGATCTGGTGACTGACAGAAGACAGTCGATGGTTTGTAGCGACGGAAGAGACGCACAAGCTCTCGCCGAAGTTCTAATGTCGGTTGCAACTGCCCATCTGGATAGCCCAGAAAAAACACATCTTTGCCACCCAGTACAGCCGTAGCCGCACGTTGCTCTTGCTTTCGCGTCTCCACTATCTGTTTGCGAGCCTCTGGACTCACATCGGTCGCGGAATCGAGGCCACCACTTCCTCCATCAGCACAGATGACGTAATACACGTCCCAGCCATCTCGCGCTCGAAGTGCAACAGTCCCTGCACAACTAAACTCAGCATCATCCGCGTGCGCGACAATGACCATTGCGACTTTA
>DAIQNC010000137.1:0-8369 GCA_036788655.1 Ktedonobacteraceae bacterium | reverse complement strand
ACACCAATATCGTATCCGATTGTGCAGTTTGCGCGTTCGCATTCGCACGTGCGGCTTCCTCGATAAACATGCGTTTCAGGAAGTGGCCTGTGTATGATTGCTCGTTCTCCGCGACCTCTTCAGGTGTTCCCTGCGCGATGATGTTGCCACCTGCGTCGCCACCTTCGGGGCCGAGGTCAATGAGGCAGTCGGCACTCTTGATGACATCGAGGTTGTGTTCGATGACGACGAGCGAGTTGCCAGCATCAACGAGCCTCTGGAGTACCTGCAACAGACGATCCACATCAGCGAAGTGTAGTCCCGTTGTGGGTTCGTCGAGAATGTACATGGTGCGACCTGTGGCGCGACGTGACAACTCGGTTGCAAGCTTGACGCGCTGTGCCTCACCACCGGAAAGTGTCGTCGCTGGTTGCCCAAGACGCATGTAGCCCAGACCTACATCGTTGAGTGTCTTCATCTTATTGTGAATCGAGGGAACGTTGGCGAAGAATTCCGTTGCTTCTTCAATCGTCATGTCCAGCACGTCTGCGATTGACTTGCCTTTGTAGTGAATGTCTAGAGCTTCACGGTTGTAGCGTTTCCCCTTACAAACTTCGCATGGCACATATACATCCGGCAAGAAGTTCATCTCGATTTTGACGATACCCTCGCCCTTACATGCCTCGCAGCGTCCACCTTTGACATTGAATGAGAAACGTCCGGCAGTATAGCCTCGTATGCGCGACTCAGGCACTTGTGCGAAGAGTTCGCGGATAGCTGTGAAAGCATTCGTATACGTCGCTGGATTTGAACGTGGTGTGCGCCCAATAGGAGACTGGTCGATGTCGATCACCTTATCCAGGTGTTCGAGTCCGTCGATACCTTCATGCTGTCCTGGCTTGTCGTGTGAACGGAAGAAGGTATGCGACAGTTTGCGATAGAGAATATCGGTGATGAGTGTACTCTTACCAGAACCTGAGACACCCGTTACCGCAACAAACTTGCCCAGTGGAACCTCTACCGTCACGTCCTTGAGATTGTTTTCTTTTGCTCCACGAATCACCAGTGACTTGCCGTTGCCTTCGCGCCGCTCCTGTGGTGTCACGATGCGTTTGCGTCCAGACAGATAGTCGCCTGTGACTGATTTGAGATTGTCAACAATCTGCTCATACGTTCCCTCGGCGACGACATGACCACCGTGTTCACCTGCGCCGGGGCCGATGTCGATAATATAATCGGCGGAGCGCATCGTGTCCTCATCGTGTTCGACGACAAGCAGCGTGTTACCGAGGTTACGAAGGCGTGTCAACGTGCGAATGAGCCGTTCGTTATCGCGCTGATGCAGGCCAATACTCGGCTCATCGAGGATGTAGAGGACACCCATCAGGCCAGAACCGATTTGTGTGGCAAGACGAATACGTTGTGCCTCACCACCCGAAAGACTCATCGCGGCACGATTGAGCGTCAGGTAGTCCAGTCCGACATCAAGCAAGAATTGGAGCCGTGCGCGAATCTCTTTCAACACCTGACGTGCGATGAAACGCTCACGTTCCGTCAATGTGCCAAGCACAAGTGGCCCGTTCGTATCTATCTTTGCCATCGGGTCGCCAAGTAGATTCTCCTGTGAACTTACTTCGTGCAAATTGGGATTGCGTTTTTTCTTCGTGTGTCCGTTTGATTTGACGGTCACTAATGGAAGCGGTGCAGCGTCAACCTCGTGGTCAATCTCTAACTCACTGAAGTAGCGTTGCGCCATATTGATCGAGAGTTGCGTTACTTGAACGATGTTGCGTCCACCTATCGTCACCGCCAGCGTCTCCGGTTTGAGACGCGCACCATGACAGACGGGGCAGATACGCGCCGACATGTAGCTTTCGATCTCCTCACGTATCATCTCGCTCGAAGTCTCTTTATAACGTTTATCAAGGCTGGCAAGTACGCCCTCGAAGTGGACACTATAGGTACGTGTGCGCCCATGCTGCGGCGTATAGTGGATGGTCAACTCGTCTTTCGTGCCATAGAGTATCTTGTGCTGCTGCTCTTTGCTCAGGTCGCGCCAGGGAGTATCAAGGTTGAAGTCGTAGCGTTGTGCAAGAGCTTCAAGAATTGCACCATGCCACTGACTGTTATTCACGACTTTCGAGTAAGGCGCAATAGCTCCCTGTGCAATGCTCAATTCGGGATGCGTCACTACCAGTTCGGGGTCAATCTCCATCTGTGTGCCGAGTCCAGTACAGGCTGGACATGCACCGTGCGGACTGTTGAAGCTGAACGAGCGTGGCGCAATCTCTGGAAGGCTGATGCCATCATAAACACAAGCAGCACGCTCTGAGAACAGTATCTCCTCACCATCGACGACGGAGACCAGCACGACGCCATTACCGAGTTTTAATGTTGTCTCTAACGAATCAGTAAGGCGTTGACGAAAGGCTGGATCGACATCTTCATGTAGAATACTAACCAGTGACGGTTCTCGCTCACCATCTTCATCAATATGTGTGTCTACAGGAGCATTGACATCATACAGCGCAGGACGTTCGGCAACCCGTTTCAACGGTGATTCGCTTGCTCCACTTGCACCGTCTTGCTCTTCTTTGCGACCCTTACGAATAATGAGACGGTCAACGACGACCTCGATAGTATGTTTTTTCTGCTTATCCAGTTCGATCTCGTCGCTCAAGTCGTAGACTGTGCCATCGACACGGATACGAACATACCCGGCACGGCGCATATCATCGAAGATATTCTTATATTCGCCCTTGCGCCCCTGTACAAGTGGAGCAAGCAGCATAATACGTGTGCCTTCTTGTAGGCTCAACACGGCATCGACAATCTGTTGCAACGTCTGTCGTGTCACCTCGCGCCCACACTGAGGGCAATGTTGATGTCCGATACGGGCATAGAGCAGGCGCAAGTAATCATATATTTCAGTGACCGTGCCGACAGTCGAACGTGGGTTATGGGTTGCGCCCTTCTGGTCGATAGAGATAGCGGGTGAAAGACCGTCGATATGGTCAACGTCGGGCTTCTCCATCTTATCGAGGAACTGACGAGCGTAGGCAGAGAGCGACTCGACATAGCGTCGTTGCCCCTCGGCGAAGATGGTGTCGAAGGCAAGGCTACTTTTCCCGGAACCAGAAAGTCCCGTAATAACTACCAGCTTATCGCGTGGAATAGTTACATTAATATTTTTTAGATTGTGTTCGCGTGCGCCGCGTATCACAATTTTATCTTGTGGCATGAAATTACACCATCCAATCGCACTCTCATGCTTACTCATAGAAAGGCATGATAATTATAAACTAGAAAAAACGCGAGCCAAGTGGGGCATCATTTTTTACAATGCAAATATCAGTGTGAATATGCAAACAAACGTTCCATATAACACTACTATACTTATTCCCTAACGTCAAGAGGTCATAGGAAGAAACTGTGGGTAAGATGGCTCTGATATAGAAAACAACGGTTGCTGGATAAATATTTCCCATATCATGGGAAGCACACAATAACAACATTTCGTAGAACCCCGATTTATCGGTGGGTTCACACGTGTGAACCCACCGATAAATCGGGGTTCTACGAAATGTTGAGTTCGTTATTATGGCGTCTACAACAACAGGCATATTGAACCGTATAGGGACTTAGGGACGTATATTTTTATAAGAATATGACGATGTTTTTTGTAGGGGCCTGATTTATCACGCCTTTCTGTACAAATTGTTACATTACAGGACAAATAGGTGGGGCGTGATTCATCACGTCCCTGTGTAGTGGCGTGATTTATCACGCCCGTCTATAGAGGACGAGGTAGGACATGGCAGCAAGCGCAGGGAAACGCCCTCACTTTTTACGAGAAGTCATCGAGACCGTTGTGTTGACGTTACTGCTGTTTTTTATCATTCATTCGGCAGTACAAAATTTTAACGTCGATGGAACCAGCATGGAGCCAACATTGCACAACGGCGAGTTGATTCTGGTGAATAAGTGGGGCTATCTTTTTCATGCACCTGCTCGTGGCGATGTGATTGTCTTCGTTGCACCACCACAGCCGAGCGAAGATTATGTGAAGCGTATCATTGCCGTACCGGGGGATGTTATCAGTATCAATAATGGAGTACCAACTGTCAATGGCGACACGTTGAAAGAGTTCTACGTCGCATCGGGCGATATGGGAAGTACGCCGTATGACCGCTCTATTCATAATGTGATTGTGCCATCCAATGACTACTTTGTGATGGGCGACAATCGTGTCGGTAGCTCTGACTCACGCACGTGGGGCTTTGTTCCGCGTGGCAACATTATTGGTGAGGCATCATTAGTCTACTGGCCTCTTGGAGAGAATAACGATGGTTTTCTGCCCAATGTCTCCTCTGTCTTTGCCTCAGTTCCCGCACATCCACAATCCTCGACTGCATTACATATGCAGGCGCAAGCAATACAACCTCATCAGGACATTATGGCTAGTGGTGGGCTGATTCTCTTCGCAGCAAGTGGCTATTCATGGTATGCTATGACAAAGAAACGTAGAGTTCAAAGAAAGTATCCTCGGCGTGAAGAGAACGAAACGCCTGTGAGACGAGAAGAGTGAATCCAGAATTAGATTTCGAGAAACGCTACCGTCTGGTACGAGAAGTCATCGAGACGATTGTACTGACCGTCCTCATGTTCCTGATTATCCGTCTGGCTGTGCAAAATTTCCAGATTCAAGGTCATAGCATGGAGCCAAGTTTTCATGATCAGGAGCTTGTGCTTGTCGATAAATGGACATATCTCTTTCATGCTCCTGCTCGTGGGGACGTAATTGTTTTTGTCGCACCTCCCCAACCTGACCAGGACTACATTAAGCGCGTTGTTGGCTTGCCGGGCGATGTGGTGACTGTGCAAGGAACACAGGTTTATATCAACGGGAAATTGCTGCAAGAGCCATATGTCAAGCCATACAACCAGGGAAATCAGTATTCTTCATTTACCAATCGAGTTATACCGCCGAATGATTACTTTGTATTTGGCGATAATCGCAATGGTAGTTCTGACTCACGCGACTGGGGCTGCTTACCCCGTGCAAATATTATCGGGCGCGTTGGATTAGTCTACTGGCCCTTTGGACAGGACAACACGGGGCTTATCCCTAACTATTCATCAACCTATACCTCTATTCCAGTCCCACCAAAAACGAACTCTACCGATATTTGTCCCATTAGTCCGAATGAACGCTTGTTTACTGGTTCTGCCCTGCATAGTTCTCCAGCATCTTCAAGCAACATGGAAAATGCGCTTGTTCTGCTTATGCCGGGTCTCTTCGTTTTCGTTTCTGGCAATCCCCTTCGATGGAAACAAGGAAAGTCGGATAATGATGAAGTGCCTACGCAAGAAGCAGCGTCATCTGTTGGCTCGCGAGTTGAACAGAAACAATCTGATGATTGAGTCTGGCTTGAGCATCTGCCATATGTTGATTGAAGATGCTTGTGATATCACTTGGCGATAGAATCAATCCTATGAGACCAGAAACCGTTGCATTCGTGAGTATCAGTTTGCCCCCTTGCGCCACAGGTACACCTGTTATCGTCCCGTTTTGTCCATAAATTTGAAAGTCGAACACTAGCTTGTTCGGCGTAATCTGTGCATTTGTATGTTGAACAGGATCAGAAGGCGAAGTATTGAGCGTAATCAGATTATTCAATGCATTCTGCTGAATAACCACTGGCCCAGGGGGAAGCTGTGATAGTTGGGGCGGAATTTGATTGACGGCCTGTGACATGACGTTATTGATTTGTTGGACCGCTATGTTGTGCAGATAAGGGCGAGCCACAAAGACCCACACGGCTCCCAGTCCAATAATAAGAACTACAAGGAGACCAAATGCTCCTAACAGGCAACCACCTAATCTACTGCGTCGTTTGGGTTTCGTGGGTTGCGTTGGGGCTGGCTGAAATGTTCCGGGCGTATCGGACTGGTTGTAGCTTGCTTGTACTGACGATGGATAAGACTGTTCCTGTGCATATTGGGTGGGTTGCCATTGTTGTGTAGGTTGTTGCAATGGTGGCGAAGAGGGCAACCATGATGGCTGTGTCGCTGCCGCATCCGTCTGTTGTGATGGAATATGTGATGTGCCCTGTTGAGCCTGTTCAAGCGAGACCGAAGCTGGAAGCCCACAATTGCGGCAGAAACGTGCGTTCGTTTCCAGGGGCATATTACAACGTACACAGTTCATGAATGAGTCCTTTCAAAAACTTTCACGTCACCCTTATTCTAAATTTTCTAAAACGGCATCAATGCTCTGGCTCAACTCATGAAGATCATGAGTAACCGCTGCCCACAATATATCTGGATCAGTATCAAAGTATCTGTGAGCAAGGACAGTTCGCATTCCAATTATGTCAATCCACTTTATTTCAGGGTGTTCATCTTTGAACTCAGGAAAATCACTTGCAATAGCACGGGTAGCCTCACCAATAATGTAGAGATTATGAGTCACCCATGTTTGTACTAATTCTTCCTGAATATCACGTAGCCGTTCCGTTACCTTTCTCACAGTGGAACAGCCTCTCGCAAAACTTCTTCCTTAATACGCGCACGCAATCCGCGCTCAGTGACGACATCTACTTGATGACCGAGCAGGTCTTGCAATTCCATCAAGAGGCCACCGAGATCGAAGATACTACGCCCTGGCTCCATATCTACCAGAAAATCTATGTCGCTTCGTTCGTCATCTTCACCTCTTGCGACAGAGCCAAAGATGCGAACGTTAGATGCTCCTCGTTTGGCGGCGACGTGAAGGATATCTTCCCGTTTTTCTTGTAGAAGTTCATTGAGAGACATTCACTTATGTTCCTTTATTATTGCTCAACGTTGCCGTATGACTTTATTATAGCATGTTCTTGATAGTGAAATACTCATAGTTCACGTTGTAATATCGCGTCCATCGACGTGATGATACGCGCTCGCATCTCAGCATCGCGGTTGAGTGCCTGATATACCTGCTCAATCATAGCTGCTTCCTGTTCTTTCGGAAGCGTATAGCCGTATTTTTGATGTACCGCAACGGCAGCGGCACTGCGGATTTTCTCGTCGTCGTTCATGATGTGTGGCGGTTGGCGATAGGCACTGCGCTGGTCTGTAGTTCCGGGTGGGCTATCGGCCTTGAGTGGTGTCACGCCATCGGCGGCAAATGGCACATCGGAGCCGATGAGATGCGCGGAATGTTCGGTGGCGCGGTCGATATGTACCACAACGGTCTGCTTTTCTTCGTCGAGCGAGATAATCGTTCCTTCAAGATAGATGACTTCGGGCGCACCCCAGAAGACGCGCTCTCCTATATGGAGTAACATGAAATATCCCTTCCCTGTATATTGTTTTAGTATGTAGCACCACTTTGATAGACGCGCAAGAAATGTACCTATCCAACGTACAATGTATAACGTTCTGTGGCCTGCCCATATCGCGCTGATATTTTTCCCTCGCACATTACTATTGTAACTACGATTTTGTATAGACATGTGATACTAAGCCTGCTGAAAGACGTACTTATTGCGGACTAACATAGATAAACATGGGGGCATTATATTTGTAGTACAGTGATTTATCACTCCCGTCCAGCTATCTGTAGTACGGTGATGTATCACGTCTGTGCGTTCACAGAATTAAGAACGGACGTGATACATCATCGTACTACAGATAAAGGGGCATTTATTCAAGAGGACGCATTCATTTTTATGCACGAGAAAAGTTTACAGACATTAGAGTATCAAAAGATACTGGCGAAGGTAGCAAGGGAAGCCGCCTTTTCCGCAAGTAAAGAGCTGGTGATGGCGTTGGAGCCAACACCGAATATCGACGAGGCGCGTCGTCGTCTTGCGTACACTACCGAGGCGTCGCGTTTAATCGACCTTCACGCCGATGCAGGTGTCGGGGGCGCACACGATATTCGCACGTTTTTGGCTCGTGCTGCACGTGATGGTGTGTTGACTCCTGCCGATCTCGTCGAGGTAATGGCTACGGTTCGTAGCACCCTCTTCGTTTCACGTCTGCTTGACCGCCTTGATGCCGATACCTTCCCTCTATTGCATCAACTCGGCGCGGATATTCCGGTGCGACCACACATCGTACATCGCATCGAGGAGACGGTCAGCGAAGAGGGCGAAATACTCGATACCGCGAGTCCGACACTACGAAAGATTCGTTTCGACCTGCGTGGAGCCAATCAGCGTTTACAGGATCGCTTGAGAACATTGGTCAACGAGTTTGGCGGCGCGTTGCAGGAGCCGATTATCACCATTCGCAATGATCGTTACGTTGTTCCTGTGCGTTCGGAAAGCAGAAGTCAGGTACGGGGTATCATTCACGACCAGTCGTCAAGCGGTGCAACGGTATTTGTCGAGCCGATGGTCGTT
>DAIQNC010000136.1:0-8369 GCA_036788655.1 Ktedonobacteraceae bacterium | reverse complement strand
TTCAGGTTCTTACCTATAACGAAAAGACGACGCCGCAAGCAAAGGGCAGAGGATACTAGAGACCCACCAGGAAACCATTCCCTCGTGACAGAGAACGAGAGCGCACAGCAGCGTGTGTCATTTAACCGATAGATTTGCAGATTCATAATACCATAGTTTTGCAGCGAGTTATAGCCAGTCGAGTTTGAGAAAAGAAACTGTTCACTATGTTTTTTACTGTTGCGTCGTGAGCCGCTTTGATGAGGAAGCATGGTTTTGCAGAAAAACTTCAGATAGAGTGGTATTAGGTGTGGCTCTTATTGGGCGATATCCATCTGCGGTGGGTCAATTGAATTGAAGACGTTCTTGGCGTCGCCATGATTGAACACCGTGTTGATGGCAGGACGACCCATACGGTCATCTTTTGTGTAGTCGTCTGCATCGCCGTTGGCATCGCCTGTGGCAAGCAACGTTCGCGCCCATACGCCTATCTTTGGATTTCCACCGAGCGCGGAATTCGGCACTTCCAGCACTATCGAGAACACGTTCTTGTCGATGAAGAAATCGCTACCCGTGAAGTTAAAGTTGTGCAGGAAACCGATCAAGTCGAAAAAGAAGGGGTCGCTACGGATGCCAGCGAAGAATTTGTAGTCTCCCTGTTCCGTAATCAGTGCATTGCTCCCGAACGAGACCAGAGCCTTTGCAATGATGACATCTCCGCTATTTTCATCTGCATTCGCATGGTTGCCTGTAGCACGGCGGACAGTGGCCCATTGCTGTCCATCGATGACGGGTGTGAATGCGATACGAAACGCGATCTCGGCGAGCGCATCGGCATTCGTGTCGATCTTCAATTGATACAGGCCATTGCTCTCAAACTCATTTGCAAGGGTGGGAGCGAGTGGATTGACATTCAGCACAAGGATGGATGAGTCGGAGTCTCCCGGCTTCTGGAAGGCGTAGATATCGGTGATATCCGTCTTCGCGTTGCCGCCTGGAGACATCAAACCTGGGGCATCCAGATGGTCTGCCATGATGTATTCCTCCTGAGTTTTTCATAAACGCTACAAACACTGTATAAGCAATTCACACTGCTCACATCTCCGCTCATCAACTTGAGCGCATCTGCATCGACAGGTCATCGCAGAGAAGGAAGCTTCCGCCGTATCTGACTGGCATCGACGCGAGCAAGCGGTCGGATTCCTTCGTAGAACCTCGATTTATCGATGGGTTCGACCCACGTGAACCTACCGATAAATCGGGGTTCTACGAAGCTGCTAAGCCGATGGCACTGAACGGTAGCGTAATTTGCGATGGATCGACAACTGAGGTCAGGCTACCATCGGAATGAATTGCGAAACCGCCGAGTGTTGCCGGGCCGGGTTGCTTGAGCAGTAGCCGAGACTCTAGCACGTAGAGGTAGTAGCTGTCGGAGCTAAGACCTTCTTCGATTGGGAAGGTATCGGTTGGAGTGGAAGCTGTGACGCCATTAGCGTTCAACGAGCTAATCACGCCGTTGTTAGCGATACCATAGCCGGAGATGGTATGGCCGCATTAGACGTATAGGCGTAGTGACCGTCACGCGTGACAACCATCCAACACGGGGCAATCTGATTGTCGAGAACAGGGCCATTAATCAGGTTGACGTTGCCGTGTGACAGTTGATAGGCCGTTACCGCCCCGATGCCATTGCCTGTGCCAAAGCCATCATCGACGATCAATTCCTGTGGTCTGGCAGGGTTGAAGGCGAAGCCAAAGGGATAGACGCCCACTGATGAGAAACTGGTTGGATTGCTCAGACTGCCATCTTCGTGAATGCGATAGACATCAATCAAGTTCGTCGCTTTCTCGGTCACAAGCAAGTAGTGACCGGATGGGTCTATCTGCACCTGTGCTGGGTTGGGATGGGTAGTGGAGAGTGCTTTTGTAGACCCGGCGATGGGGTAGAGTCTGCCACTGGCATCAACGCGGAAGCCTGTTACGCTTGCTGTTACTGCGCTACCGTTAGCAGCATTCAGGACATAGAGCAAGCCATTCCGATAGGTCAGGCTAATAGGCCCAGCCCCGCCGGAGAATGCGACGTTGACCAGGGAGAGATGCCCATTACGGACGTTGATAACCGATATCTGGTCGCTGCCAGCATCCGCAGCAAACAGCCTTGTGTCATCCGATGTCAGGATGAGCGAACCCTGTGTGCCATCGGCAAAGGCCGCGATACTACCTGTGCCGCCGATAGAGGTAACACCGGATAGACTCAGTGAGCCATCTTCCTCGCGGTTGAAGACAGTGATTGAGTTGGGACTACCCAGATTGTTGTTCAAGACATACACATGTCCATCACTCTGATTATCGGCTTTTGAGGTTTTAGCGAAGGCTTGCGAACCTGTCCCGAATAGCAGCAGCAGACAGGAGAGCAGCAGTGTAACGAAGCTACCCGTAACGGGTAAGCGAAGACGAGTGAGACGAGTGAAATGCATAAGATGAACCTCCTCTTGGTGTACTTTTTAAGAGCAAACGCAATGCTCAGATGAGTAGCGAGTATCCGATTCATCGCCAGTAGCGATTGAGCGTGGGTATGATTCTGCGTATCCCAGTAACCAAAGTGGATAGCATGGTTCTCTTGATTGAGCCAGAGCAGACGATAATCCAGCCAGGTCTCATCATAGTAGGCGCGAATGCGAGACATATCAGGAAAGCGAGAAGGGGTTACGTCTTCCTTGCAAAGTTGAGGCTTACTGTTGATAATTTGTCTACTCATCTTATATCCCCTACAGCACTCCGCTCCTGACAATACTGCTGCAATCCTGCCTCGCCTTCTTTCATGACATGATCGTGACTGGTCTGAAACACGGATGCCATGAAAAAGCCTATGACATTGAGGACGGGATGATGCACACGAACATACCAGTGATAGACAATGCGCGTTCCACCATCGGGCCTGCTGTAGAATAAGGTTTCAAGGACGCCAACCAGATCGCCAGACACAACGCTTCGCAAACGCCGCCCCTTTTCGATATCCCTGGTCACTGAGACTATCTTGAACGGGGGAGCGAAACGCGCAACACTTGTGGCCTGCTTGACGCGATACTCGATGCTGTACCCATCAGATACGTCAGCAAGCGGTGTAACCTGCTGCACCACCATAGAGGGCCACCAGAACTGTTGCTCCTCTGGCGTGGTTAAGACCTTGTAGACGGTGGCAAGGGGCGCATCTATCAGCCATTCAGTTGTCCAATCATAGACCCGTACCAGCCTGCTGCCGCCAAACACCGCACCAGACCCGAAGCCTATTGCCGCACATGTAAGCAGTCCTCGCCACTGTGCCCACTTGCCTGTACTCATAACTATCTCCTTTTTGTACTAGCGTTGCCTTTTCGATTTACTATGCGACAGCCTTCGCCCGTCTGACTGGTGAACGGGTTTGCGAAACCAGTACCAGCACAATGACCGCGACTCCCGATAACAGGTGAGGCAGCCAGACGTTGGGAGTATGATGATAAAAGCCGAAGAGGAACGGAGATGCTGCTAACAGGGCGGCGGCAACGAAGTCGAAGACCAGATGAAGAGGCATAGGAATGAACTTCACGCCGGGAATACCCAGTTCATAGTTTGTAAGCAAACTATACACAAGCAAGCCAATACCCAGCACGATAGGGAGAATCACCGTTATGCCTCCGATAGAGGCAAAGCCAAAGAGAAAAGGTGCGGTGATAAGGGCAATTGCGCCAAGGTAGTCGAAGTAAGCGTGGATACCTGTTGGTACGAAACGAATTGTAGACATGATAGCCCCTCCTTTTTGATTTACAATACTGCTGTTTGTTGTTCGAGTAAGGTTTTCAACTGTCGCGTCGCTTGCTCGGATTCTGCTCGGACGCGCTTGCGTATAACGAGTACATCTAGCAGTGTGAGCAAGAGTCCTGGCGTTGGATAGGTGAACTCGCGCTCGAAGCGTGTTCCCTCGCCTTCGGGATGTAATGTGTAACTAACCATGCCACCAGTGGTGTGACCTTCGATGATGCCATTGATGACCCAGCGTTGAGGGAAAACGCGCTCCGTCACCGTCCAGGTCGCTTTCCCGTGCCGTCCAGCAACTGAGAACTCTTCGACACACTGCTCACCCACCTCTAATGAGTGTTCGCTTGCGCCGCTCGCTGCCAGTGACGATGGGTGCCATCGCGGCCAGTTGCCGGGTGTCGTCACATAAGTGTAAACCAGCTCTACCGGAACAGCTATGTGTGCGGTTGTGTAAATGCGTGTCATAGATTATTGTCCCTTGAATGCTAAGGTGTTGTCGTTTGATAGAAGTGTACAAGGGCGAACTTACTCAGCATTTTCCTGTGGATTACCTGAGATTTCCCTTATGTTGTGCCGTGATGTATCATGGCTGTACATGGGGTTATAGAGTCACTCTTATGCAATTGTGAAGGCGAAGATGATATACTACAGATGTTCCTTCTATGTATAATTTGTTGTGGTATTGTTTCAGGAGGTTCGGTATGAGTAGCTCAACCGTTGCCTTGAAGGTTGTTACCCTGGGACAATTCTCCCTCATGCGCCATGAGGAAGTTGTGAGCGGTGGAAACTGGAAACACCGCCGAGTGCGCGAACTCTTGAAAGTGTTGCTAGCAGCCGAGCAGCATCGCCTTCACCGTGAGCAGGTGCAGGAGTTGCTTTGGCCTTCGTCTACTGTAGAGCAGGCGGCGAACTCGTTTGGCAAAACGCTGTATTTATTGCGACGTGTCCTCGAACCGGACCTTGTGTCAGGAAAATTCTCAGCCTATATCGGTCTCGATCAAGACACGCTCTTCCTCTTTCCCGATGCGATGTACATTGATGCCGACCAGTTTGAGGCGAGCGCGAAAAACATCCAGGCTATGATGCATCCATCACATCAAACAGGCCATGGCCTGCAAGAGACGCTGGAAGCCATTGATGCTGTACTGGCACTGTATGGTGGTGATTTTTTACCTGATGACCTCTATGAAGACTGGACACAACGCAGACGTGAGCGTTTGCGCTACACCCACTCACGGCTCCTGCAACATGCGGTCACGGTTGCCATCGCAGAAGTGCAGGGGCAACGCGCCTGTGAGTATTTGCGAACATTGCTGGAACAAAATGCTACAGATGAGCAGATGCATCGACAACTCATGCTCGTGTATGCACGGATGGGACGAAGTAGCAATGCCCTGAACCAGTATCAAATGCTACGGACTGCATTACGCGAAGAATTGCATGCCAATCCACTGCCAGAAACACAGGAACTCTATCGGGAGATTCAGGCAGGGCGTATTGCGGTTGACCTTAGTGAGGCCGATGCTCCCGTCGTTGTGCAGAATACTCCACCTGCTCATGAGCTAGCCGGTACACCGTTGGTACATGTCCATGCACATGCTATCTCCGATGAACACAGTAGTGAAGTAGCTCCCAGGCATCACATCGTCGGCCATCCTACTTTGGCACGGTCAGACGTTGAAACGGGAGTGTCTATCGCAGTAGAGGAACGTCCTCGGCTTGAAGAGGTACTCGACGCGAGAATGGTTGGGCGTGCGGACGAATTGCAACGGCTTCTGGAGGCATATCACGTCATATGGGAAGCAGGACACGAGCGGTCACATCCAGCACAGCATCGTGTCTACTTCATCAGTGGTGAGGCAGGTATTGGCAAAACACGCCTTGCACACGAATTCCGTCAGTTTGCTCAGAGTCAGCAAGCAACAGTCTTATGGGGTAACTGCTATGAGTTGAGTGGAATGCTGCCATATCAGCCTGTTGTCGATATGCTCAATGAGCATCTGTTGCCGAGAAGTGCTGAGCAGTTGCGTCCATTACTCGGCAATCACGCGGTTGACCTGGCAAGATTGCTTCCCATCGTACACGCGAAATTCCCCGACCTGTCGCCTTCGCAATCACTGGGTTTAGAAGTTGAGCGGCGTAACCTGTATAACGCCGTTGCCAGCTATTTCAACGCGATTGCCTCGACCTCGCCACTCGTTCTGATATTCGATGATCTCCAGTGGGCCGATACAGCCACGATGCAACTTCTGTCTTACTTGCTTATGCAGAGTGCCAGTATCGCCAGCCAGGGAAATACAGTACCCCTCTTTCTCTTGCTCTATCGACCTGATGAAGTGGGCGAAACGCACCCATTGCGTAATCTGCTGCTTGCTCAACTTCGCACAGGACAGGCACAGGAGATGCGTCTAAAGCGATTGAAAGAAGACGAGGTGCAGCAACTGCTGATGCAGATGGCGGGTCACATGGTTGGCACACCTTTCACGGAAGAAATCTATAAGTATACCGAGGGCAACCCCTTTTTTATCGGAGAGACGATTCGTGCCCTGGTCGAAGATGGCAAGGTGAAGAAGATAGGCGAACGCTGGCAGACGATGGTTGCACTTGAGGACCTTGAGTTACCGCAGAGTGTCCGCCTTGTTATTGAGCGTCGTTTGCTCAACCTCTCGCCTGAGTGCCGCGTAACGCTGGCATATGCCTCGCTCCTGGGACGACAACTACACTCAGAACTGCTACGCCGAGTACGGAATCTTTCCGAGGAGGCGATAGCAGAACAACTTGACGAGGCTATTAGCATACGTATTCTGGAGCCGCTCGCAGTTCATGCACAGAGTAATGAGCATGGCGATGAAGTTGGTCAGGCAGCAGACCTCATGTTCACACACGACAAGATACGCGAGGTACTGGCCCATTCGCTAAATCCTCTCCGTCATAGGATAGCTCACCGTCAGATAGCGAAGACCGTTGAGGAGTATTATGCTTCGCGCTTGCACCCCTATTATCGCAAACTTGCGTATCACTATCACTTAGCTGAAGAGGTAGAGCAAGCAATTGACTATCTACGCAAGGCTGCGGCACAGTCGATACAGGTTTATGCCTTCACCGATGCGGCAACGTTAATGGAGCAAGCGGTAGAGTTGCTGCTGGGCGAGCAATACAAGTCACTGAGGGCCGATATGTTGCGGAAGCTCTCCGCCGAAGTCTACATCTATACAGGGAGGCCCGATAAAGCAATTGAGGCTGGCATCGCGGCTGCGGCCCTCTATCAGGAACTGGAAAATCCTTTGAAGGAGGCTGAGACGCGCCTTGATGTGTCCTTCTCCTTCCACTGGATAAGCCAGGAAACGAAGGCGATTGCCGGCATCAAACGCGCTCTTACCTGCCTTGAACAAGCCCCACACGAGACACGTCTGTTTGCGAAGGCGCACGTGCAGTGGGGACTCTCTGCAACGATTCGTGGAGACATTCTCGAAGCACTGGAACACCTCTCGCTCGCGGATGTATTGCACGAACAGCTTGGCAGTAATGATCCGTTCATTGGTGTCGTGTCTTTGTGGGCGCGTAGTTGGTGCGCCTTCACCTCTGGCACGTTACAGCAGATGCTCGATCTGGCGCAAGAGAGCGCGGTTCTCTGTCGCTCTGCGCACATGTTTGCATGGGAGCCGATGATGACCTACACGGCGGCATGGGCGTTGATGCTGATAGGCAGATTGCAAGAGGCGTCGAGCGTTGCGTATGAAACGCTGGAAAAGGCTCAGCAACATAATGCGGTGGGCGCACAGGGATGGGCTTATCTCGTTCTCTCCTTCGTGGCTATTCAGCAGGGGCAGTGGGACAAGGTCGATTCGTGTGGCGACAAGGCAGCCGAGATTGCTATAAAAATGCATGAAAGCAGTTTGCTTGCCCGTGTCTTCTGGGGGCGCAGCATCTGCGCTGGCTGGCGTGGCGAGTGGGAACAGGCTGTCGCATATGCCCTTGAAAGTACACACATCTCACGACGCGATGACGAATTCACACTCATCTATCCCTACCTGCTGACACAGGTTGCCAAAGCATCCCTCTTCGCTGGGAAGCTAGAGGAAGCGCAACTCACGCTCAATCAAGCTATGCAGTTCGCGCAGAAGCACTCCTATCGGCAACTCCCTGCCCTCTGTCATCGTCTCCAGGGGCGTATCCTGCAAGTACAGGGAGTATATGAACAGGCGCAAGACCACTTCGAGCAATCGCTGACCGAGCTAGCCGCCTTGCACGATGAAGTCGAATATGCACGCACACAGGAAGCGTATGCGCTGTTATTCTCGGTGCGAAATCTGGCAAGTGACACCGAGCAAGCCAGCGTACTGCAACAACAGGCATATGCGACGTTTCAAAGATTAGGCGTCAACGGCTAGCTATATCACGTGGTGTGGTTTGCAGGTTACAATGAATTGAAATGCAGCAATTGCGGATCTTCCGCAACTTCCGTGCTGATTCAGAACGACCATAGACATTCCTCCCTGGTGAGGCGAGTGCCCTTTCCAACGCTCAGCCCAAGTATAGCAGGTGAGCCTGATTTCTCAATCATCAAACCTGTGAATTTACAGACGACGAGTGCA
>DAIQNC010000135.1:3559-8419 GCA_036788655.1 Ktedonobacteraceae bacterium | reverse complement strand
TGCTATTCAACTAGCACACGCAGGTCGCAAAGCAAGCACCTATCGTCCGTGGAGTGGTCATGGTGAGGTTTCTGTCGAAGATGGACGCTGGCAAACCGTCGGGCCAACTGAACAGCCATTCTCTTCAAATTATCCTCATCCACAGGGATTAACTTCCGAAGAAATCGCCGAGATTGTGCAGAGTTTCCGAGAGGCCACAGAACGTTCACTCAAAGCTGGCTTTCAGGTCATCGAGATTCACGCTGCTCATGGCTACCTTCTGCACGAGTTCCTCTCGCCGCTCTCGAATACACGCACAGATGAATATGGTGGAAGTCTTGCCAATCGAATGCGTTTCCTTGTAGAAGTAGTCGATGCGATACGCGAAGTGTGGCCTGATGACTTACCATTATTCGTGCGTATCTCAGCAACCGACTGGACTGAGGGTGGCCTTACCATTGAGGATAGCATCGAGATTGCGCGTGTCCTCAAGCAGCACGACGTAGACCTGATCGATGTCTCGTCGGGTGGTAATGTCGCAACGGCAAAAATTCCAGCACGTCCCAGCTATCAAGTGCCATTCGCGGAACAGATTCGTCAGAGAGCAGACATTCCAACTGCCGCCGTCGGTCTTATCACCGAGCCAACACAGGCCAACGCCATTATCAAGGATGGCGAGGCCGATCTGATTGCGCTTGCCCGTGAATTGCTCCGTGACCCTTACTGGCCTCTTCATGCGGCCCGTGAACTTGGCTATGATTATCCCTGGTTGCCGCAATATGAACGCGCAAAATTATAGCGGCAACAGCTTTCATGAACAGGATAGCTCATCATGTTGCATAGCGAAACAATCTACCTGCGACCCGTTCGTCAGGACGATCTCCCAACGTTGATGACTCATACAAACGATATCGCCTATCTGACCGAGTTCAACTTTTTTGGTTTGTCTCAGTACAATGTGATGGAGAAGGCTTTTCAGGAGAACGGCCTTCTCAGTCGAGAGCATGGAACACTCGTTGTGGCAATACGTGGAGATGACCTGATGGTAGGTGATGTCAGCTATCACCAGGTGCGTTATAGCCCCGGTGGTATGAGTATTGCCTACAACATAGGCATTGTCCTATCACCGGAACATCGTGGAAAAAGCTATGGCGTCGAGGCTCAACGGCAACTAGCCAACTATCTTTTCTCGGTCTATCCTATTATGCGTGTCGAAGCTACGACAGATATCACCAATAGTGCAGAGATGAGAGCATTGGAGAAAGCTGGTTTTACCCGTGAAGGCGTGTTACGCAAAGCACAGTGGCGCAATGGCGATTGGCACGACATGGTAATGTATAGCAAACTGCGTGGCGAGGACGGGATAATAATGAACATTGAGAAATAGGCTAGACATTCATCGCTTGTGGAAGCCAGGGTGTGATAGAATCAGACCCCTACACGCTGCGTGACTTGAACGATGGTACGTGAGCAACCGGCGTGTAGGGGTCTGATTCTATCACACCCTGGCTCCACGTCACCTTCCTGAAACTTCCCTTTCACCCCGTTCGTGAGGTTATTAGCCGTGTTTTCTGTTCGTGGCATATGAAAATGTGGCTATAAGAATGGAGCGTATTGTGATGAATAACGACAATTTGGACAACAATCAAAATGCTATAGATGTCTATGCAAACGATCCGGGCCAGGGTCAGGAGCGTAACCGTATTGCTGAGGATGCTCAGACAACGGGACGCGAGAGGGTAGAGAGGATTCGTGCTGACCAGCGTACAGGCACTGAGCGTGAGCGAATGTACAAACAGGATGAGGTGATGAATACGCAGGCTCCTATCTCGTCGGGTCAGCAGTCAAGCACCTCAACAGACGCAAGCGGTAATGCTGGTTTCAGTGAGCCAGAGAGTGGGTTCGGTCAGCCGCAGGCACAGGGCGGCAATGTGCAGCCATTAAGCGGCTATAATGAGAGTTCCTACAATCAGCCCGGCACATCTAGCGAAGGTCAGGGCAGACCACGTATGGATGGCATAAGGGACACTGAGGGCAGCAACTATGATCAACTACAGGGCGACCCGAACATTGCCGAAAGAACTGCGAGTCCTGACCGGAGCGGTGTTCAGCCAGCACTCAACAAGCCCGGAACCAGCGTCGATACGCCCGGACGCGAAACAGGAGATGCATGGGGCATGGATGAGCAGATGGGACTCAGCACCGATACCTCAGACCGCCGCAACCCCGCCGAATAATCCTGTATGGACGTGATCTATTATAAAGATGTCATGCATCACTCGGAGGACATACATATGGGCATGGAAGAAAATCCCAAGATACAGCGTATCCCTCTCAAAATGTTTCGCTCGCCAGACCGCTTGACCGTTGCGGCTCCGATGCCTGGATTACAACCCGAAGACATCGTTGTGCAGATTAGTGAGAATGGTCACTTGATTGTGCAGGGTGAGGAGCGAGGCATCCTGAAAGATATCAAGGACTTGCTCCTCGATGAGTGGAGCGTCGGAGCCTACTATCGCGATATTGAGCTACCTGACAGAGTGGATGGCGTACACGCTAATGTCACCTACGGTAATGGTGTCCTCGTCGTGGTCATGCCAATTAGCGATACGCTGACATCCGCAACGCTCGTGATGGATCGTGTCGGAAAAGATTTCGGCGAATATGTCGGCAATTCTGGACATATGGAGAGCTAATTTATCTGTAGTCCGCCGATGTATCGGGGGGGCATCCTGTATCAGAAACACGCCACCGATACATCCGCGCACTACAGATAAATTATGCGTTTGTATTTGTTGGGTCGTCGCCTACGACGGGTGTGCCTGTGCTACTTTGGGTAGTTTGAGACGATGATGGTTGGGACGTTTGTGCGGATTGTGGAGCCTGTATTTGCCCCTGGTTGCTTCCACTACTCACGTTGATACGGCGCGGACGACTTGCGGCACTCACAGGAAGTGTGACTGTCAGAATACCGTTCTCATAGCTCGTTTCCACTTGATCGGCCTCGACGGGACGAGCAAATGTCACAGTACGCTCAAACGAGCCAGAGCTAATTTCACGCATCAGATAATTGCGACGCTGACTCCTTTGACTGCTCTGGCTTCCCTGTGCATTCTGAGCCTGAGCAGTCGCTGATGTTCCTGCCGCTCCAGTGTTTACGTCTTGCCCACTTTGCTGTCCCTGTTGTCCTTGTTGCCCCTGCGTGTTGTCCTGGCCTTGATCGACAGTAGAATGGTAGTGACCTCTTATCGTCAAGGTATTGTTATGCAGCGTCATCTCGATATCTTCGGGTTTGACACCGGGAAGGCTCATCTGTACCTGATAGCCTTGCTCGGTTTCCGAGACATTCATCGGCGCAAATGCTGATTGGGAGCCACCCATCATTGACGGGTTGACAAAGCTCTGTTCAAACAATTGATCCATCGCACGACGTAGACTCATTGCTTCGCGGAAGGGATCGTAACGTGACATCATAGTAATTACACTCCTTTGTTTTCTCTCAAACTGTAGTACAATGAGATGGTAAGATGTTTTGAGAAGTAGTGAGCTTCATGCTCACCAGAAGAGATGCTTCCAATTTCTATCACGCCTGCTCTTTCAAAAGGTTTCAGCTCAGATTATACTATTGAACAGGAAAAACAACAGGATAGAGAGGTGTCACTATGAGCTTGTTACGCCAGGGTAAGGCACAGGCATTGACCATCTATCTCGGTGAGTCAGACCAGTGGCACGGTATGCCATTATATGTCGCACTTGTGCAGTTATTGCGCGAGCAGGGTTGTGCAGGGGCAACCGCGACACGCGCAGTCGCAGGTTTTGGTGCTGGTGGGCGTATTCACGAAAGTGGTCATACACGCCTCTCATCTGATGCGAGCATTGTGATTCAGGTCGTTGATCAGCCAGAGCGATTGCGCCGCCTATTACCACGATTACAGGAAATGGTATCAGATGGCCTTATCACGCTACAAGAAGTTGATGTCCTCAAATATACGCACGCACAACGGCACGGCGTCTCCACGAAAATTCCTGTACGTCAGGTGATGGAGCATGAGATACTGTCCGTGCAGCCTGATACGCCCGTCTCCTCACTACTTCACCTCTTGTTAGACGCTCCTTTTCGCGCTTTACCCGTTATCGACAGACAGAAACGCTTGCAGGGAATTATTAGCACAGGCGACCTCATGAAAGCAAATGTGTTATCAATGCGTCGTGGACTACTCAGCAAGGCTCGTGAACTGGATAATGATACAGTCGAATCCGTCGAGACACCACTTGAACACGTTCAACACGACTCGCGGGCGGCTCAGGATATCATGAATCGGCAGGTACATACCATTCGACCCGACGCAACCATACGTGGAGCCGCACGTGTGATGGTAGAAACAGGAGTACGTCGCCTACCCGTTGTTGATGCTCAGGGCATACTTGTTGGAATGCTCACACGTGCTGATTTACTGCGTGTCGTCGTCACCAGTCCGCTCATGAGTGAGCTTACCAGTAGTGCGACACAACCTCTTCGTGCCTCTGGTTCACTCTCTACTCTTCCAGCACAGCAGCATCCAATTGTTGATTATATGCAACTCACAAATGCAACAGTCAGCGAACAGGCATCGCTCGACGAGGTGATTGATGCACTGACGCTTTCGCCGCTCAAACGTGTTCTCGTTGTTGATTTACAACAACGCATCAAGGGCATTATCAGTGATGTAGACGTACTATCTCGTTTACAGGCAGAAATGCGTCCAGGTCTCTTAGCCTTTTTAACAGGACAGGGCAACAATCGTCCACATCAAACCGCAAACCGAACAGCAAGTACCATCACGAACGCTACAACGCTTATGAATCCAAACGTTGTTACGATTGCTGAGAGCGCGACAGTAC
>DAIQNC010000135.1:0-3549 GCA_036788655.1 Ktedonobacteraceae bacterium | reverse complement strand
GGAAACTATCGAACGCATGTTATCGTCAAAACGAAAGATTTTGCCTGTCGTCGATGCACAAAATCACTTGAAAGGTGTTGTTGGGCGCAATGATTTACTGCGTGTGTTGCTGGAAGGGTAGAAAACAGCGATGTCTCCAACTCATCCCTTTTCTTTGTTTGAGCATCATGCAGACATAAGTAAACACAAGAAATTTATCAGAGAGGTATATATCCCTAATGGCTATAGGAAACACATCTTTCAGGCTGGGAAAACGCATTCGCATTTTTATAGGCGAGTCGCAAGAATGGCGCGGTAAGCCGCTCTATCAAGTCATTATGGCGGAACTGCAACGACATGGAGCCAGTGGTGCAACTGTGCTACGTGGCATCGAAGGCTTCGGGCCACACCACCTTCTCTCAACCGAGCGATTACCGGATATCTCAGAAAACCTTCCTCTTATTGTAGAGGTCGTCGAGTCTGACGAAAAGATTGAGGAACTGCTACCTGTATTAGATACACTGGTTGAGCAAGGCATGATTACCGTTTCACCTGTCGAAATCGTTTCCAGTGGGAGGGCATTGTGACACTCTTAGCATTGTTACTTACGGGTGGAGTGGGACTGGCAGGTGCTTTCGGAGCAGTCGCACGTTATCTATTGGGACGTTTCGTTGCGGAACGTGTCACCTCTCAATATCCCATAGGCACATTCCTCATCAATATCACAGGAGCATTCGTCATTGGCTTGTTCTTCGGACTCGTCGCTCATAAACTTCTGAGTCCAACATTGCAACTTATTCTTGCTACTGGCTTTCTCGGCGGATACACAACATTCAGCACAATGAGTTGGGAAGGGGTTCAACTGGTGCGCGGTGGTAGTATACGAAGTAGCGTGATATATCTTGGTGGAAGTATGCTCGTGGGGTTAGTAGCTGCATTTCTCGGTATTCTTGTAGGTGGGGGATTGCGCTAATGGCCTCACAGAGACAACAAGCACATACGCTTTCCGTAGCACGTCGCATTACTGCTGTTTTCTGTGGAGGCTTTCTCGGCGCAATCGCTCGCTATCTCTTGAGTCTGCTCATTCAAGGTCATCTGGGCAAAAACTGGCCTTACGATATTCTCTTCATCAATCTTACGGGCGCACTCGTTCTTGCTTTTGTCACAACTCTTGCTGATGCTGCGCTCTACATCGGGCCAACACGCCGACTTTTCATCAACGTCGGCTTTCTAGGAGCCTACACTACGTTCAGTAGTCTCGTCCTCGGCGATGTATTGCTCTTCACAAAGGGTAGTATTCTCGCAGCGATTCTCTACCTTATCCTAAGCTTCGTTGGTGGCTTCATCGCAGTCTTGTTCGGCGATTGGCTCGCGCAACGATTGATTCGTAATGTGAAAAGAACGCATCCACAAGCCGCCCAGAAGGTATTGAGAGAAGGGATACCACCTACGATGGCAAAAGAAGATCATCTCGACATTGAGGATGATTTTTTGTTACCCGATTGATGGCTTTGTATGTCATACAATTATGGGAATGAATGTTGACAAAGAAATAGGGAGAGGCCGCGATGCAGACACTGTTAGGAATTGATTTAGGCACAACAGGCGTGAAAGCTGCACTTTTCGCCGAGGATGGGCGCGTGTTAGCAGATGCATTTTTCGACTATCCGCTCTACCATCCGCATCCAGGATGGGCCGAGCAGAATCCTGATGACTGGTGGCAAGCGACGATTGATGCAATTCGTCTGTGTTTGAGCAAAGGGGCAGAGCAGGGAGCTTCCCCATCTGATGTACGTGGTATCGGCCTCTCTGGTCAGATGCATGGCGTCGTGCTGCTCGACGAGCAACATCAGGTACTACGTCCCTGCATTATCTGGGCCGATCAACGAAGTGAGAAGCAAAGTCAATGGATGACGGAGCGCGTCGGAGCGCGTCAACTCATCGAGCATGTGAGCAATCCCGCGCTTACTGGCTTCACGGCTCCCAAGCTGCTGTGGGTACGCGATAATGAACCAGATATTTTCGCTCGCGCACATACGCTATTGCTTCCTAAAGACTATATCCGCTATCGGCTCACTGGCGAGATGGCGATGGAGATATCGGACGCGGCGGGAACATGCTTACTCGACGTAAAGCACGGCATCTGGTCGCAGGACATTCTCAAAGCTATCGGGCTTGACCCATCGCTCCTGCCGCCTGTCGTACCAGCAGATGCTATCACGGGACATATTACCGATGAAGTTGCTTCGCTGACAGGTCTTATCGCAGGAACACCCGTTGCTGGTGGAGGAGCCGATAATGCGTGTGGAGCAGTTGGCAATGGCGTCGTATCACCGGGACTTGCCCTTGTCTCTATCGGTACAAGTGGTGTTGTGCTGGCCTACGCTGACTCACCACAGGTCGATACTTCTGGCCCTGTGCCGCGTGTACACACCTTCAATCACGCCGTACCGAATGCATGGTATCTCATGGGTGTCACGCAAGGTGCAGGACTCTCAATGCGCTGGGTGCGCGATAACATTGGATTGCCCGAACACGCGCTGGAACGTTGGACAGGTGTCGATGCCTATGAGACGCTGGCACAAGAGGCGAAGAGTGTTCCTGCTGGTAGCGAAGGTCTCATCTTCTTGCCCTATCTACAGGGTGAACGCACACCACATTTGGACGCTTATGCACGTGGCGGCTGGATTGGCCTGAGCGCACGACATGATCGTCGCCATCTGATACGCTCGGTGATGGAAGGCGTTGCGTTCAGTTTGCGAGACTGTTTCGCCATTATTCGTGAGCAAGGATTGACGATTGAACAAATGAGGGCGACAGGCGGCGGCGCGAAGAGTCCTTTGTGGCGTCAGATTATCGCGGATGTCCTCGGTGTTGAGCTTGTCACGACGAACGCAACCGAGGGTCCAGCTTTCGGAGCAGCATTGCTTGCTGGCGTCGCTGGCGGAGTGTATTCGTCAGTGCAAGAGGCGTGTAAGCAAACGGTCCGTATCGTCGAACGTACTGCACCACAGACAAGCACAAAAGCGGCTTACGATAGTGCGTATGAAACGTATCAAGCCCTCTATCCCGCGCTTAAACCAATCATCAGCAAGCCATTGTAGAGCTAATAGAAATGAGATATGCCGAAAGATGAGCTACTCGCCTACAAGTCCATGCTCGAAAGGGAAGTCGATCATCAGGATATCGAACAAATCAGCAAGACATTACTAGGGATGAGCAATGAAAGCTATGGTGATAATTAACGCTAGCACAAGCCCAATGATAGAGCATATGAGGCCAGCTAGTGCCATGCCTCGACGTGACAATGAACGGCGTCCCAAAAGGGACAAAACGAGTCCTACAATACTGAGTAGCACATCGAATACAGGTATCCAGAAGAATACAATGCTGACAATGCCTAGAACCAGACCAGCAACAGCTATGCCGCCACCTTGCGTCGGTTGCACACTGGGAACTGCATAGAGGTTAGGATTGTATGGGTTCTGATAGCCTTGATTTTGCGGATATGGTTGCTGCACTGGTGGATACATCTGTTAACGCTCCCGTTCTCTGACTTCGACGACCCGG
>DAIQNC010000134.1:1254-8438 GCA_036788655.1 Ktedonobacteraceae bacterium | reverse complement strand
ACCTCCATAATAAAGAAGCGGTCACTTTGTATCTAACAGATTGGATTGAATGGGGAAGAGAGATGAGACGCGCACAGAACGCTAATCCTCCTCCTGCTATTGAGCATCTACGCAAACTCAAACAAGAGAGACAAGCTCAAATAAGGGAAACTGCATGAGCATCTCCTATCTCATGGATGAAAATCTTTCTCCTCTCTATAAACGACAGTTGCTGAAGGGCAATCCCAATTTACGAGTGTTCGCGGTTGGAGATCCAGGTACTCCACCGAAAGGAACACTTGATCCAGAAATTTTAAGATGGTGTGAGGAAAATGATTGTATCCTAATTACCAACAACCGGAAATCGGTGCCAAATCATTTACGAGATCATCTAGCAGAGGAGCGTCATATACCGGGGATCATCACTCTCAATGAAAGTAGAAGCATTGGTGAAACTATCGAAGAGCTACTTTTGATAGCCGGAGCAGGCATTCCTGAAGATTATCGTGATCGGATTACCTACTTGTCAGATATCTAGCATGTGTCCAGGTTAACTGAAAATGTTACAAGGGCAGATGAGAGAATTCGTGGCATAGACAAATTATTTTGCTATTGGGTATGATACTTGCTGATACATGTTTTTGATAGTTAGCAGAGTGTTCAACGTGAACACGGAAAAGGACACACTTACTTCATGGCAACACAGCCAACAACTGTTCGTGGGAGACTGTTCACTCAGACAGGCTCCAAACCCCTCATTGGTGGCTCTTCCTTCGATGCGTATTTTCTCTTCGCCATTCTCTGGTTCGAGAGCGGCACATTTCTTGACGCATGGGCGCACAACAACATTCCGCGCCTGGAAACGTTCTTCACTCCCTGGCACGCGGTTCTCTATTCGGGCTTAATCGCTGCCGCTACCATGATTTTCGCCCCTATTTTTATCAATCACCGTCGTGGTGCTACATGGCGAGAGGCTATTCCGCGTGGCTACGAACTGACGGTACTTGGTATCGGGCTGATGTTTATCGTCGGCGTAGGCGACATGATATGGCACGTGCTATTTGGCGTCGAGCAGAATATCGACGCGCTGTTTAGCCCCACGCACCTTGCCGGAATGGTCTGCATCGGTCTGGCATTCGCTGGCCCACTTCGTGCCATTTATCAGCGTTCAAAGGCTCCATCTGGCTTCGGAGAAGGCTTACTTCTGACGCTTGCCGTTGCGTCGTTGCTGGTTTTTATCGTCAACGTCTCACAAAATGCGAGCCTCTATGTAAATTTCTGGCCCACCACAACCCCGGTTGGGGAGAATGAAGGACAATTGCTTGCAGTTCTAAGCTTCGTGTTTCAGGCCATGCTCTTCACTGGCCTGACGCTCTATGTTTTGCGTCGCTTTCCACTGCCTATTGGCTATGCAACCATTGTTCTAACGCTGATTGCCATACCCCTCAGTACCATGCGTGGGCATTACTTGATGATTCCGATTTCGCTCATCGCAGGTATCCTTGTGGACGTGGCTTACTTCTACCTGAAACCCTCGCCACAACGCGCCACGCAATTCCGCCTCTACGCCGTTGTAGCCGCCGCCACACTCTACGCCGTCTACATGCTCACGCTCGTGTTTACCATGACCGTCGTATGGACTGTTCATATGACAATTGGCTCCGTCGTTGTCGTCGGCATCCTGGGATGGCTCTTGAGCTATCTGGTGCTGCCCGGACAGCAACCCGAAGAGAGCATCAAAACACACATTGACCAATAAAAACCCTGCGAGATAATGAACTTTTACCAACGAAATCGGGGTACTACGAAGGTGCGATTTCGTTGGTAAAAGTTCATTATCTCGCCAGTACATTAGTGAAATACGCTAGCAACACACGACATACATTTTGATATCCATGAACGATGATATGTAAGAGGTGTCGGCGGCACGTCTAGCTGAAGAGAAAATGGTTGTGTCAACTTTGTCATTTCGATGACCGCAATGGCTCTCGCACCTCCTCGCCATCCATCATAGCGCGTATGCGCCAACTCCTTCGCTTCTGCCTCGACCCATTGCTGACGCGGATTCCGCAACTTCCACTCGAAGGCAACCGATTTCATGAAGTGGAGCGACAATGCTTCACGTGGAATACCATATTTTGTAATAAGCAAGTCGAGGTATTCGTAGCTCGACTGCACATACCATCCGCCATCGGTAAGTATCCCGAAGGGCGTGGTAATGAGTGCATGTCCTTCGGGAGCAAGCATATCGTATATTTTCGCAACCGCCTTGAGCGGCCCTTCACTATCACAACAGTTATGGTCTTCGCCATAGTGACCATCAGGAGAAACTTGTTGCCCCACATGCTCAATCGTCGAGATTGAGAGAATCGCCTGATAGGTGTCCTTCGAGTCCATTGCAAGGATATCCACATTGCTGATACCAGCACCGACCTCAAATTTATCGACAATGCAGCGATTTCTCATACCCAACGCATCGCTTAACTCGTTTTCATAGTGCTGTAGCACGTTGCCAACTTCAAGCATACGTTCCGCCTGATGCCTTGCAAGAAAATCGAACGCGAGCGGCACTTCAACGGCACGCTCCGACCAGTTATTGTAGGGAATACGGTTGTAATAGAACTGTCTATCACAAAATGTAAATTGCCGACTCCATCGGGGAGAGAATGTTGTAAGAGGTGAGGTAGTGACCAGAGTGGAAGATGCCATATTTGTCGTCTGTAGGCTCATGTGGAACTCCTTACTACGATTTTTGCTCCAACGAAATTGGGAACGGTGTTCGAGGTCTGGCTGCCACTTGCACATTCAGTCCCTATATGATACCTCTTATAAGAGCAGAACAAATAGCGTTTTATCAAAACAGCCACTATGAGAGGACAGCCACGCGATGAACTTTGACCTCAATGAAGAGCAAATAGATATCCGCGACACCGTGCGTCGCTTCTCCGAGCAAGAATTGACCCCCCATGCAGAAGAATGGGACGAGACACACCACTTTCCACGTACAGTCTACACAAAGATGGCGGAACTGGGCTTGATGGGCATGACAACGCCAGAGGAATTTGGCGGTACACAACTCAGCCGCCTGGCTGCCGCACTTGTGTATGAAGAATTGGCACGAGGCGAGATGGCAACTGCCGTTGGCCTCTCTGTCCATAACATGGTGACGGGTTCAATTGCGCGTTTCGGCAACAATGAGCAGCGCACACGCTGGGTCTCGCGCCTCGCATCCGGTGAACTCTTAGCGGCGTTCTCGCTCAGTGAGGCATCATCAGGATCGGATGCCGCGAGTTTGCAGTGTCGCGCCGAACATGTCGGAGATGACTATGTACTCAACGGCACAAAACTGTGGGTCACAAACGGTGGTGAGGCCGATATCTATCTACTTATGGCACGGACGGAGCAATATCAGGGCGCATCGAGTTCGGCAGGTATTACCTGTATGGTCGTCGAGAAGGGAACACCCGGCTTCTCATTCGGCAAGACGGAGCGTAAGATGGGTCTGCACTCATCTCCGACACGCGAACTCATCTTCGATAACTGCCGTGTTCCTGTAAACAATCGTATCGGAGCCGAGGGGCAGGGCTTCAAGATTGCGCTTGCCTCGCTCGACGGAGGACGTGTCAACATTGGAGCCATTGCCGTTGGAGTCGCACAGGCGGCCTTCGGCGTGGCACGCAACTACGCCCTGGAACGCGAACAGTTCGGTAGAAACATCGCCAGCTTCCAGGGCATTCAGTTCCTGCTCGCGGACATGGCGATGAAGCTTGAAGCCTCACGCCTGCTCGTCTATGAGGCCGCCTACAAGCTCGACTCCGGGCAGAAAGCAGGAATGTACGCATCTATGGCAAAATGCTTCGCCACCGACTCCGCAATGGAAATAACGACTAACGCAGTGCAAGTTCTCGGCGGTGCTGGCTACGTCCGCGATTATCCCACCGAACGCTACATGCGCGATATCAAAGTCTCACAAATCTTCGAGGGAACCAATCAGGTGCAGCGTATTGTGATTGCACGTGCATTGTTGGGAACCTTAAAAGTGTGAAGCTACCAGTAGAATAAATTACTTACTTGTTTTTACGGTTGTGGAGAAATAATAGATGATGATACAGTTGCTTAAAATAATTATGGAAAGGATTTTATGCTGTGTATCATCGTCTATTTCGTATGTTCTTACTCTTGAGCGTCTTGCTCTGCCTTATTGCCTTACCAACAATATTGATTGTGAGAGCCAAAGCCCCTTCAACACATGCCGGACAGAGCTTTCAAGCTACCGGACACATTGTTGTGGTTCCACAGAAGATCAATACCGCTACCCTGAAACAAACGAAGCTACCAGTATCCAGCAACATGAAGCAATCTATTTCGGCCTCAACTTCAGCCTCAACTGTCGGCAGGCAAGCGTTGCTTCCTTATCCCCCCAATGTAATCAATGTTCCAGCCGCGACTACTACCGACGCCACCGCCAAAACTGGTTTTTCTACGAAAACTCAGCCCAAACCGGATGCTACGGGAACAGGTGGCACGAGTAACTACCTTGAGACAACCGATGGCGGCCTCACGGTCTATAGCCGCAGTGGGACTCAACAGTTGACGAGCAACTACCAATCCTGGTTCAAGCTACCAAATAACCAGTTCATCGACCCTGAGACCGTGTGGGATGACACTGGCGACCGTTTCATCTTCAGTATCCTCCAACAAAGTACAGCCAAAGTGCTAATTTCAGTAGCCCAACAGAGCGACGCAACGGGAACCTATTGCAACTATAGCTTTGGTGGTCTTGCATATCACGACTTTGACCACTTAGGAGTAGATAGCGACGGCATTTATTTCAGTGCTAATGTCCTCTCTCCAAAAACTGGACAGGTGGTGAACAACGAGTTGTTCTTTGCCAATCGCTCCTTGTTGGAGACCTGCCAGACCGCCACGTTCGCCTACTGGGATGGCCTGACCAATCCTGATGGCACTATCGCAAAATCCATCGCTCCTGCCCAGGAAGATAGCAGTACGCCAGGAGTCGAATATCTCGTCAACTCCTTTCCAGCAGGTGCCTGTCAATTGACGCTCTGGACGCTGACCAGTGGCTCCGTCCTCTCCAACGCCACCGTTACTACCCAGTGCTATAACCCTCCGCCACAGGCAAAGCAGAAAGGTTCAACTACGCTAATTGGGACAGGGGATTGTAGCATCACGCAGGCCAGTCTAGTCAATGGCTTGCTGACGGTGGACGTTCCCGGAGCCTATAACTGGCAAGACGGTCATGGCGTCGTGAGCATCGTGGAATGGTTTGTACTCAAGCCGAGTACGGCCAGTGTGTCCAGCCAGGGAGCTTTCGGCACTCCGAACTACTGGCTCTTCTATCCGTCGGCGATTACCACTGCCAATGGCAAGATGCTCTTCGTCTATAATACATCTGGGCCGAGCATCTATCCCAGCGTCTGGTATGTCGATGAAACGATGACAGATGCCACCGCTCTCGCCAACGGAGTCAGTTACTACACCTACTCAGGCACCAAGGTTTCGCCCTGGGGAGCGTATCAGTCAGCATGGCCCGATACCAGCTCGATCAGTGCCAATTCGGTCTGGATCACGGGAGAGTATGTCAAAGCAACCAATGTGTGGGGAACCAAATACGACTTGATTACTCCTGTCTGACGTACAGCCGTGATAATGAATTTTTACAAGCGAAATTGGTAATCAGGTAGGGACAGATTCATCACGTCCGTAGGTGAAAGCCTCGAACGTTCGGACGTGATGAATCTGTCCCTACGCCATCTCATATGATTACTACTTCACAGAATCATAGCCTTCCTGCAACGTCTTGATGTCGAGCTTCTTCAACAGAAAAATTCCCTCTTGACAACCTCTTTGCTTTCAGCTATACTCAATATAGCAAATAGTTATGAGAGGTTAGACGATGAATCTTGCAGAGAAGATGAAACACTTACGCGCTGTCGAGGGTGAGTTGCGCGGCCTGAACCGTTCGATGACACAGGTAGAAGTTGTGAAGGCCATGCAGGAAGAGTTGGGCGAGACCATCAGTCAAGCCTATCTCTCTCAGTTGGAGCGCAACAAACGGCATCACCTGACGGCATCGAGCCGCGACATCCTTGCGCGTTTCTTCAAGGTGCATCCCGGCTATCTCATTAGCGACCCACCCGATTTCAGTACCGACTTGATGACCGAGGTTGAGCAAGATACGGACAGGCTTCCCACGTGGCTGACCGCCAATGCGCATGAATGGCGTGCCGACCCACCTGTGCATACTCTGCTTCAACAGCTTGCTAATGTCGAGGAGCCGCGTCGTTACATCACGCTCTTCTCCAAATTGATGGGACTTTCGTTGAACGAACTCGAAGCCGTCGTCACTGCCGTTACCGATGTAGAAACACATACTGATGAGCTTGAAGATGTGACGTTCAACAACTCCATTAGCTCTATGGACCTGGAGTTGTTCAATGTCCAACTCGAAGAAATCGCTCGCAATGGGTATACTAGCGATAACAACTACAATGACTATCAGAAACACGAAGAATAATTGCATTGGATAATTATCACGGCTGTACACCCAGCACACAGCCGTGATAAATCACGGCACTACATGGAACCGAACGCGATGACGATATGCTCGCATGAGGAAGATTTTATGATGTATCGACCACAGGAACAGATGGAGCGTTCCATGTACCGTTTGAACTTGAGTAGAAATATACTTCTGCGACAACATCCGGTACTCGTGCCACTCATTCTGCTCGGCGGTTCCCTGCTTGCTGGCTTTGCGGCATTCGTATTTCCCTTACTCACAGGTGAGCCATTGACGAGTTTTGTGACACTCTGCCTGTCCCTTGCTTGCGTCATGGGCATAGCTGGCTTGCTCGTCGGCATCACTGGTTTACTCGCGCTGCTTGATGAACAGAGTCAAAATTCTCGTCCATCGCTCTTCATCAGACTGCTTTCGAGAGTCAAGGAGTAGTGATATGCCAATCGCAACCGATCCACTTTCATTATTGTTTCTCGCCTGCTTCCTGTTCGGGCTGCTGTTCATCGTGGTCTCAGCACTGTTAGGAAGTGGTGGGCACGGTTCCAGTTCACATGTGGTACATGCCGGAACGGGTCATGCCGGGCATATAGGAGATATAGGGCATACGATACATGCAGTGCATGCAGGACATGGTGTAGCTGAATGCCCCAAGCGGCTGATCCAT
>DAIQNC010000134.1:0-1244 GCA_036788655.1 Ktedonobacteraceae bacterium | reverse complement strand
CATGGCGCACACGTTCATGTGAACCATGCGGCGAAAAGCATTGTTCCTTCTCATCCGACTGATGGGCAAAGCGCGACATCCAATCATTTCTCGCTGTTTGCCTTCGTTAATCCTGTCAGTATCGCTCTCTTCCTGCTCGGCTTTGGTTTCTTCGGCTATGTCCTTCACGACACCGCTAACCTCATACTGCCGCTCACCATCATCTTCTCGCTTCTCGGCGGACTCGTCGTCGCTGCACTGCTCCTCGCCTTGATTGGGCGTGTCTTCGGCGATAGCGAGGGCGAAACGATACAGGATGTATCGGATCGCGTGGGAACGCTGGGAAAGGTGAGCATGACCATCCGAGAGGGTAATATTGGCGAAGTCCTCTACGTCTCTCCCGGTGGTATGAGAAAGAGCGTTCCGGCTCGTTGCGTTGATGGACGCCGCCTCGAACGCGACGAGGAAGTGGTTATTACCAGCTATCAGGGCGGTATCGCAGAGGTCGATACATGGGAGCATTTCATGAATCGAGATGATATACCCGCTTATGAAAAACCCGATGAGGATGATTTAGCATCGTTACGCGCATTACTTGAAAACCCTCTACCTCAAAATACTTCCATCGTCTTGAAACAAGACGCACAAAAGGAGTAACTACAATGGGTGCTATTGCAACAGTGATTATTGGTGTTGTTGTATTAATTATTGTTCTTATTCTGCTTTTGCAGGTTGTTGGACGCCTGCTCCGTAAAGTTGGCCCCAACCAGGCTCTCATCGTGTATGGTGCTGGTGGCACAAAGGTCATCACTGGCGGCTCGCACTTCGTGATTCCACTGTACCAACGCGCTCAGGACTTCTCGCTGGAGTTGATGTCGTTCGATGTTGCTCCATCGCAGAACCTGTACACGACGCAGGGTATCGCCGTCAATGTCGAAGCCGTGACACAGATTAAGGTGCGCTCCGATGAGCAGAGCATCAAGACAGCCGCAGAGCAGTTTCTGAGCAAGCCACAGTCGGACCGCGAAGCTCTCATTCGCCTCGTCATGGAGGCCACCTGCGCGGCATCGTAGGTCAGTTAACAGTCGAAGACCTCGTAAAAGACCCCGAAAGCGTCAATGGCAAAATGCTCAAGACCGTCACACCCGATATGGAGAAGATGGGACTCGAAGTCATCTCCTTCACCATCAAGGATGTGCGCGACCGCAACGACTATATCGTGAACATGGGGCGTCCAGAGGCCGTCGAGAACACCAAACGCGCCG
>DAIQNC010000133.1:3059-8459 GCA_036788655.1 Ktedonobacteraceae bacterium | reverse complement strand
CAGGTACGCCTGCGCCAGAAATATACGAATTTGACTGCACTGCTAATAGAAACCATTGAAGAGCAACGCAAGGCATACCCCCATCGTGTCATCAACGTATCCGTTGCAGGAGAGACAGCACAGCAACCTCTGTTTGTCACTGCCGATCCTGATCGTATTGCACAGGTCATTACCAACTACATCAACAATGCCCTCAAATATTCATTAGCGAACAAACCTGTTGATGTCTCGCTAGAGCGTATTCCACAGTCCGCAACGTCAGAGATAGATATGGTACGTGTTTCGGTGCGTGACGAGGGGCCAGGACTTTCATGTGAAGAACAACAACGCATCTGGGAATGTTTCTATCAGTCTCATGAAGTAAAAGTCCTGAGTGGCTCCGGTGTTGGTCTGGGGTTAGGTCTGTACATTAGTCAGACTATCATCGAGCGACACAATGGACAAATCGGAGTTGATAGTACCCCTGGCGATGGTTCCACATTCTGGTTTACACTACCTTTAGAATCGTAGCATCAACGACTACATTTGAGGAGTAACAGAATGCACATATCAACTCTTTTACGTCGAAGCCTTATTTCGGGGGTCGCGTTAGCAGGTATAGCTGGCACAGGAATGGCGGTGAATAGCTTTTTACCTCGTCGTCTTCCTACATGGTATACACCAGACGTTCCCGATACAACATTACCCGATTCAGCTTCATTCCCTGCTATTGAGGTCTCATTTTTACGTTGCGGTAGTGTCACCATTCCTCCCTTTATCGCTGCTCGCGGTACGTTCTCAATCACGCCCTGTACTATTTCACATAGTGCTGTCTTGATTCGCCACCCGAAAGCAACATTTCTTTATGATACAGGACTCAGTAGCGATATCTACCTCTATTTACGCGACCAATCGCTCTTTTTTCGCAAAGTGCTTGCTAATTTCAACTTTGAACAATCGTTAGGAAGCCATTTAGAACAGCTTGAGATGCGTCCACGAGACCTTGACTTCGCAGTGATTTCGCATTTGCACTGGGATCATGTAAGCGGCTTGCCAGATATTCCTGGTGTTCCTTTACGTATCAATCGTGTCGAGTATGAGTGGGCAAAGCTCGGTATGCTCGACGCCAATAACGGCATTGTACGCTCGCTTCTGGATGATGCTCCTATTGAACTGTTCGACTGTAACGGCCCGGCCTACGAAGGATTTCATTCAAGTTTCGACCTGTTTGGCGATGGCTCTATCGTCCTCGTTCCGCTTCCGGGGCATACTCCTGGCAATACGGGCATGTTTATCAATCGTTCCAATGGCTCACGAGTCTTCTTGCTCGGTGATGCGGTATGGGTTGCAGAAAATTTTCAGCGTCCTACCACGATGCATCCCTTCGTCTGGTCGCCCGTCACAAGTGATGATGCGACTGCCTGTCAAACGCTCATCGACCTGCATCATTTCTCACATCGTCACCCTGAAATTGCGATGATTGCTATGCATGATGGGGCGGCCCAGAAAGCGTTTATGCATGTCGAGGCAACACATCTTACCCACGCTTAACAAGATGTACAATTTGTCTTAGCACGTGACTGGACATACGTGCTATACTTGAGGTGAGTGGGCGTAGACTGTACTGTAGTTTGGAAACAACATGAAGACAATTCAGACGACGAGACAGAAGGAACAGCCACATTTAGTACATGTGAGCCTTCACAAGAATGTTGCGTTACGCAAACAGTATGTCGCAACCATTCCAACGTGGCGTCGCCCTATTGTTGGCTATACTGCAACCATTCCAATAACTGCATTCGACGTAGTAAGTACACTTACTCTTCAGCACATGTTGGGTCATGTGTATTTTCCAGGCGCATTCTCTTTTCTCACTATAACCATCGTTGCACTTATCTGGGGTGTTGGCCCATCGCTCTTCGCCATTCTCCTCTGTATGCTGGCCCTTGACTACTTTATTATTCCACCCATCGGTCAATTCGCCTTTCATGACATCATTGGCACACTTCAACTCATTCCATTTTTCCTCACTGGATTAGTCATCTCGCTCATCACTGCACAACGTGAACGCGCACGGCTCCGCTCTCTTGCGGCAGAGCAAGATTTACAATCCTATGCAGATGAGTTGGAAACAACGAATACACATCTTGAAGCAGTCAATCGTCAGTTAAAAGATACTGACCAACTCAAAGATCGCTTTCTATCTATCGCCTCTCATGAACTCAAGACGCCTATTACCAGCATTCGTGGACAGGCACAACTGGCGTTGCGTCGCCTCGCAAAACAGAAGATGAAAACGCAAGAATTAAATGAGATGCATTCGACGTTAGAAAAGATTAACGAGCAAACAACTCGGCTCACCACTCTTGTCGATGAGTTGCTTGATGTCAGTAGTATCCGATCAGGCAAAATTCAACTACACAAACGTGAATGCGAGCTAGTGGATCTGTGTCGCGGCATCGTGGAAGACCAGCATCTTTTGACAGGCCGTTCTATCTCTCTTGAGACAGATACTCCCATTCTTGTCGTTGCTGATTGTGAACGTATCGCGCAAGTCGTCGTCAATCTCGTGAGCAATGCAGTGAAATATTCTCCGGAGCATAGCCCTGTCGAGGTACGTATTAGCAAGCATGAAGCGATGGCTCATATCGAAGTGCAAGATCACGGCAAAGGTATCAGAAAAGAGCAACAAGAGCATATCTTCGATACCTTCTATCGTACTCCCGATGCTCAGGCATCCTCGAAATTTGGTCTCGGACTCGGCCTCTCTATCTGTAAAGATATCGTCGAGCGACACGGTGGACGCATCTGGTGCGAATCTGCTCCAGGCAAAGGGAGTACGTTTCTAGTAGACTTACCACTCCAATAGCACACACTATTCTGGCGAATACTCTATATCCTCACAGTCATGTTGGGCTAACTCTTCTTCTGCTTCTGCTGTTTTGAATGCATCTCGCGTGGCAGTGGAGCGCGTCCGGGCGGTTGCGCTGGTGGAGGGCCAGCTTTCACAGGCTTAATAGGTTTCGTGACTGGCTCATCTACAGACAGCGTAATTTCATCGCCATGATGCCACGTCTTCAACGGCTTCCCTTCAAGCAGACGATAGGTCGCTTCCGTTTGAGTTACCTCAATATGCAAACGACGGCTCCGAAACACGAGACGGAAGGTAAGCCGCTTAATTGGCTCTGGAAGTCGTGGCCCGAAGTAGAGCGAACCATCACTCCAACGCACACCACCGAAGCCAGCTACCAACCCTGTCCAGGCTCCTGCAAGCGAGGCGATATGCAATCCATCCTTCACATTGTGCTCAAGATCGTCGAGATCCATGAGTGCTGCTTCGCCGAGATAGTCGTAAGCAAGGCCAAGTTGACCAACCTCGGCGGCAATAACGCATTGTGTATTTGCCGACAATGAGGAATCACGCACCGTCAATGGCTCATAATATGCAAAATTACGTACTTTCTGTTCAAAGGTGAATGCGTCGCTACGCAACTGCATTGCCAGCACAAGGTCTGCTTGCTTAATCACTTGCTTACGATAGAGATCGAAGTAAGGAAAGTGAAGCAGCAATGGATACTGGTCTGGTTTCGTATCAGCAAAGTTCCACACCTCGTGTTCGGTAAATGATTCGTCCTGGGGAGTGACGCCAAGCCGTTCATCATAGGGGATATACATTTTATCGGCGGCTTCGTGCCAACGCTCTATCTCGTCCCTATCTACATGAAGTGCTTGCGCTTTATCCGGGTAACGCTTGACTGTCTCGGCTGCCGCCCGCAAATTGAATTGAGCCATCAAGTTCGTGTAGACGTTGTTATCATGAACGGCACTATATTCATCCGGCCCTGTTACTCCGTCGATGCGAAATTGATTTTGTGCATCTATGTAGCCAAGCGATCTCCAGAGTCGTGCCGTTTCGACAAGCAGTTCGAGACCTATTTCTTTCTCAAAGGCTGTATCAGACGTTGCCTCAATATAATGGACGACAGCATAGGCGATATCGGCATTGATATGAAAAGCGGCAGTACCGGCAGGCCAGTATGCCGAGCATTCTTCACCTGCAATGGTACGCCACGGAAATGCTGCTCCACCCAATCCCAGTTGATTCGCTCGTGTCTTTGCCTTATCAAGGATGGAATGCCGCCAGCGCAAGGCATCCGCTACTGCACTCGGTGAGGTCAACGTCAGGACAGGAAGAACAAAACTCTCAGTATCCCAGAAAGCGTGACCATCATACCCTGGGCCAGTCAACCCCTTCGCCGGAATCGGTCGATTTTCACCACGCGCACTTGCCTGTAGAATATGAAAGAGGGCAAATCGTACCGCTTGTTGAATCTCAGGGTCGCCCTCGATCTCCACATCCGAACTTGACCAGAAGCTATCCAGATACTCCCGTTGCCCTTGTAGCAATCCATCCCACCCCGTCAATCGAGCGGCGGTCAGGGCAGCAGCAACCTGATCACGAATAGCAGGAAGAGAACGCACACTTGACCATCCATAGCTCATGAACTTGACAATTTTTAAGCGTTCGCCCGGTTTCAACACCGTTGTAATGATGACACGCACAAGGTCAGGGTGGCTTTGCGACTCAACCACCGTTCCTTCCGGTCCATCAACATGATGATCCATCGCTGCCCCGATACGTAGACCACTCACCTTTGTGTGGTGAACGAGAAGTCCCATCGTTCCCTCTGCCTCATGTTCCTCGCTCACCAGCGGTGTTGCAAGCACAGCAGAGGCGCGTGGATCATTGCTTGTTGTGGGAAGGGACTCATTCGCCACCAGTTCCGATTGCACGACAAGATGCACCGGACCATCAACTGGCTCGACCTCATAGCTGATTGCTGCGATAGCACGTTGTGTAAATGACACCATACGTACAGAAGAGACATCGACGGTACGTCCAGCAGGTGAAGTCCAACGAAGACTGCGGCGCAGGACACCTTCACGCAAGTCAAGCTCTCGCTCATGACGCTCTAACTTGCCATAGCGTACATCCAATGGTTCATCATCGACAAGAAGACGAATGAGCTTACCATTCGTGACATCAATCACGGTTTGCCCGGATTCAGGATAGCCATAGGCAGTTTCCGCATAGGGCAAAGGGCGTGTTTCGTAGACGGAGTTCAGGTATGTACCGGGGAGTCCATATGGTTCGCCCTCATCAAGGTTGCCACGTAACCCGATATGTCCATTGGAGAGCGCGAAGATGGACTCTGTTTGCGCCAGCATGTCCAGATGAAAGCTCTTCTCGCGCACACTCCACGCATTCACATCAAAGGATGGATGCTCAATCATGCTACACCTTCTTATTCGATGCTATTTTTTCGATGCTTCAGCAACATCATACTTTATACACGGGAATACGTGGTTATAACGATGCACTATAGGATACAATGAGAGTACGAGAATGCAAGAGGAGAC
>DAIQNC010000133.1:0-3040 GCA_036788655.1 Ktedonobacteraceae bacterium | reverse complement strand
GAACCCTGTATGAAACGCCAATTTCGTCTAACCCATACCGTTCGCTATGATGAATGTAATTGTGATGGAGTGCTGACACCAGCAGCATTTTTGAGATATATGCAAGACATTGCGGCACGTGATGCCGAGGATGCTCAACTTTCAGGCAATGGCTACTGGGTCGTCAAGCGAACCGTAATCACCTTCAACGCGCCCGTTCATACACATACAACGCTCGAATTGAAAACCTACGGAATAGGGTTTACACGCATTACCGCGCAACGTGGCTACGAAGCACACCTCACCAATGGAGACACTGACAATCCTGTCTTTTCCGCACGAACGCTCTGGGTCTACATCGACCCACGTGGACGCCCGACACGGCTCCCTGAGCGCACTGGCGATATCTGGCTTCCCGATGGGCCACAGCCGCAACAACCAGAAGACCCGTTTCCCTCAATGCCCGACTATACACCAGAAACAACATCGTCAGTCGTGCATTTCTCCGACATCGACCCCATGAGGCATCTCAATAACGCTGCTACCGTCGAAATGCTCGATAATGCCGCATGGGAAGTATATGCAAAAGAAGGCATATCACCTGATACAACGCAATTCGACATCCTATACTATGATATCGAATACGTCGATAGTCCACGCTTCGGTGACAGGCTCGACATACAAAGCTGGCTCACGCCTTCTTCATCGTCAGAGGAACAAGAGGTGAGCAGGTTTCAGCAGATTGTGAAAGAGGGAAAAGTGATGGTACGTGCCTATTCGCGCTGGTCTAAGCATCCTCTAGCGTGAACGTTTTAATAGGAATAGTTATTGTTCAGAAGCATCAATATACAACATGGTATTGAGGAACTGTTTAGACGAGATGTCGCCACCAACCACCACGCTCACTTGTTTTGATACGGTGGCAATTTACACAGCGGACTTCACACTTCGCTATCTCAGCCTCTATCGTTTCCCACATAGCTGTATTTTTGAGCAAATTTGTGATACTTGCAGACTTGCCTCTTACATGGTCAAACTCAAGGACACGGATATCGGTTTGTCCGCAATCGACGCAAGGATGCTTTAGTAAGTAAGCACATAACAATCGCCTATTTATAGCAGAGCGAGTATCGTTACGAACGAAAACTTCATCAAAATTATCTAGTTCGTCTAAAGGTTCTGAGGAATGGCGCCAAGAACTTATACTTTCACCAGTTTTAATACGATGACAGCTAGCACATCTTACTTCACATTTTGCGATTTCTGCCTCGATAGTAGCCCAGGAGCATGCCATTCTTATCATTTTGGATATGTGACCCAGTTTTTCCCCTCTCACATGATCAAACTCAAGAGTATGAACATCAGTTTGCCCACAATCAACACAAGGATGATGTACTAAATACTCAATAAGTTTTTTCCTATTTTCTGGAATAACTGTGGAGCCACGTGCTCGTACTCGCGCACCATACACCTGTTTGTTGTTCTCATAATGCTCTTTGCTTATTTGAGATTGACATAACTTACAACGACTATGCCTTATACCACGATTTTTAACTTTCCAGTTAAAATCGGACTCGGCATCACGCTCTTGCTTGCAGCGTGTACAAATCTTTTCCATATTTCAGATTTTCCAAATACCTCTCTAAACTTTGGCACTGGTATTTTATACTACCCTTTACTACTAGTATAAAACACTAATATCTAGCACTATTGTATTCTATATGCTACCCTCTGTTAATACTTCATGATAAAATAGCAAAAGTAATCTAAGATTGAGGTGAAATGAATGCGTCGTTTAAGAGTCAAGGAACTCGCAGAAGAGAGAGGATTTACACAGTCAAAGCTTATGCGTATGGCTGATTTGAATATGAAGACCGTGCAGGGATTATATAGAGAGCCATATCGCATTAACGTTGCATACTTAACGCTTGAGAAGGTTGCGAAGGCTCTTAATGTAGGCATTGGCGAGCTATTTGAAGAAGTGGAGAATCCGTAAAAGAGTCAAAAGGGCAACAAAAATACCCATACACTCATAAGTATATGGGTATTTCGACAGGGGTGAAAGGAGTCGAACCTTCTGAAAGTCGTTTTGGAGACGACCGCCTCAACCGTTGGGCACCACCCCTATGAATACCCCATGATAATAGCAGAGCGTGAAGGAATTGTCAAGGGCATTTTCTGCAATTTACTCATAATACAAAGAGACAATTTGTTTCAAAGCTGATAGTCAATCTGACTGAGACGTTCAGGATCGGCGACCACGTTGATTTCGGCAATCTTCCCATTCGTGATGGTGAGATTGAGGGCGAGATAGAGCTTCTTACGAGAGGCAACGACGGCTCCGACAGCTCCATTCACGAGTGCGACTCGCGTACCATGAGCGCGTCCTGCAAACTGTCTGGCTACTGCCGCTGCACCACGAATCTCGCCCGGCTCACCAGCAGGGATAGCGGTGATATCGTGTCGGAACACAACGTCGGGGTCGAGTACCGCAAGGAGTGCATCGAAGTTACCGGAACGTGAGGCAGTAAGAAAGGCATCGACGACCTCTCGCTGATAGCTGATATCGTCGTCCCTTCTCTTTGCTGCTCCTTGTACACGACGACGTGCGCGACTCGCAAGTTGTCGTGTCGAAGTTGGAGAACGCTCCACAATAGGGGCAATTTCGTCAAAGGGCATAGCGAATATATCGTGTAGCACGAACGCAAGACGCTCGGCAGGATTCAACGTATTGAGGACGACGAGGAGTGCGAGACCAACCGAGTCGGCAAGGAGTGCTTCCTGCTCCGGGTCGATGCCGTGCTGGTCGCTCGAAACTGGCTCGGATACGAATGCTTCCAGAGACTCCTCTCGGTGTGAGGTACGCGAACGTAACATATCCAGACATATCCGCGCAACCACTGTCGTCAGCCATCCGCCTATATTCTTGACTTCACTTGTGTCGGAGCGACTGAGGCGGAGCCAACATTCCTGTACAGCATCATCCGCTTCGGAGAGCGAGCCGAGCATCCGATATGCCACATCGCGTAAGTGAGTTCGGTTGGTCTCGAATTGCTCTGCC
>DAIQNC010000132.1:0-8466 GCA_036788655.1 Ktedonobacteraceae bacterium | reverse complement strand
ATTTACTGGTAGCTATGATATTCTTTTTCATTTAGTTCTGCTTCGAGAGTCGCTTATTATGCTCATGGTTCATGCAAGACGTGAGCAACGACACGGTGTTCAAGATTTTATTACGAATATGGAACGTGCTTTAAGATACTTTGCCAGTTAGTCTTTGCTTCAATCAACCACCATTTTTTGAAACTACAGAGATGTTTTTGACAACCATAACTCTCTTGAAATTTATATGCTAGTATGCTAATATATTAGCATACTAGCAAATTGGCAAAAGGAGTATAAAAATGAAAGAGAGCAAACAGCAGTTTAACGTCTACTTAACGCCTCAAACGGTCAAGCAGATGAAGCATCGCTCCGTCGATGAGCAACTGTCTTTATCTGATTTAGTTGAGAAAGTGTTTACTGAGTATCTTGCTCAAGGTGATGAACCTTCTCGTTCTGAACAAGAAACACAATCGACGCAAATGAATACCGGAATATCCTTACAGCCGATGGTGCATGTCGATGATATGGGGAAGGCAATAGATTTTTATAGCAAGCTTGGCGGAACTGTTCTCAATGGAAGTCGTGATGGTGATTGGGCTGTACTGCGCTTTGGCGATACGGAACTTGGTCTGCTTGCTCATCCCGCAAACCCTGAGCAAGATGAGGGGAAGGTTGAGTTGAACTTCGAGTATGTCGGCTCGTTAGAGAATTTCGAGAAGCAGCTACGGAAAAAAGGCGTGACTATCGTGCGTCCAACAGGTGACGAAGGATTTGGCTATCAGCTTCAGATTGAAGATGCCGACGGCATGTTGATAAAAATCAATCAGATTGACCCAGAGCTTTATTAGTTGCAATCTGCACCATCTGTTCCGCTAATCTTAGCAACGCCTCACGCAATTCCGTCGGCTGATGAATGACGAACGGAATATTCAATGACATCAGGTAGCGTGCCATATCTTCGATGCTTTCGTATTGCGTTTGAAAGAGAACACCTTTTGGTGTTTCTGTGAATGTGCCGTATGAAGCAGGAATCCTTTGTTGCACAGTAAATAAGGGTGCTTGAAACTCTACCTCAATGGGAAAGCCACCGTATTGCTGTTTCATCACGTAAGAGCGACAATCAAAATCCTCTGGACGCTCGAAGTTTTCCGTGAGCATGGTAGCTTGTTGAATGTGGTCAAGGCGAAATGTACGGTAGTCTTTACGCAGACAGCAGTAGCCGACGAGATACCAGTGCCCGTTCCATCCTATAATGCCATATGGCTCGACATTACGATGCGTTATCTGATCAAGATGTGAACGATATTGCATCGCAACTCTCTGTTGTTGTGCGATAGCTTCGGTGAGGGTGAGGACAAGGGAAACGTCGGGTCGCACTTGTTGAGGGGAAGAGAAAAAGAGATGCTCGGACATTGCACTTAGACGTTCACGTGCCGCAAGAGGAAGGACGCGAGAGACTTTAGCGAGTGCGCCTTCGACAGCTACTGATGACTGCCCGATTTTGAGCCATGAAGTTCCCAGTAATCCGAGCATGACTGCGGTAGCTTCCTCTTCGGTAAACATCAACGGTGGTAGTTTGAAGCCGGGACGTAAGCGATATCCACCAACACGGCCAATAGTAGCCTCAATAGGTATTCCAGCATCTTGAAGATGTGTAATATAGCGGCGTACCGTTCGCACATCCATTTCCAGACGTTCCGCTAACTCTGGCCCGGTGATGGACGGCCTTGATTGGAGTAATTCGAGAACAGTGAGAACACGGCTGGTAGGATGATACATGATATCTCTCCACATAGACGTTCTGATTTCAAAAAAAATCTTCTAAACGAGGGCTGATTCTGTCCTCTTTCAAGAGTATACTTTGAATAGTAAAGAAGTCAAGTGAGGGGTTGTACGATATTAAGAGGAGCAATTATGACACACCTGGATATCGTGCGTCAGCGACTGCACAATCAGCACATTTCGCAACAACAATTTGAAAAACCGGAAGATATAGTACGATGGCTAGGGGCAATACAGGCACAGGATTACGCGGCTGCCAAGTGGGCGGTTGGTCTGCGTCTGCAACATGCTACTGACAACGCTATTGAGCAAGCAGCCGCTGACGGAGCTATTCTGCGTACTCATGTGATGCGAACTACCTGGCAATTTGTGTCGCCTGACGATATTCGCTGGTTCCTTGCGCTCTTTGCTCCTCGCATCCATGCGGCAAATGCATTCGCATATCGCCGACTTGAATTGGACGATACCATATTTTTGCGTTGTAACGATGCCTTGATACAGGCTCTACAGGGTGGCAAGCAGCTTACTCGGCTAGAGCTTGTGGCTGTGCTTCAGCGAGCTGGTATCGCTGTCGGTGACGGACAACGATATGGGACTATTATCATACATGCCGAGCTGGATGGAATTATTTGTAGTGGGGCGAAGCGAGGTAAGCAACAAACGTATGCTTTGCTTGATGAGCGTGTACCGCCAACCAAAGCTTTAGACCAAGATGAAGCTCTGGCTGAGTTTGCGAGACGCTATTTTACGAGTCATGGCCCGGCAACTCTACGCGATTTTGTGTGGTGGTCAGGGTTAAAAGTAGCCGATGCCAGAGCCGCACTCGCAATGGTCTCATCTCAACTTATCCACGAAGTTATAGATGGTCAAACATACTGGTTTTCAGCCACATCTTTACCTGCAAAAGACTCGTCTCCGACTGTCCATCTATTGCCGAATTTCGATGAATATATCGTTGGCTATACTGACCGTCGTGCTATATTTGATGCTTCACATGCGCCAAAATTGGATGCTCGCGGCAATTTCCTCTTCAATCATACCATTGCGATAGATGGTCAGGTAGTTGGAACATGGAAGCGCACAATAAAGAGAGATGCAGTCATGCTGACGCCGAATTTTTTTATGCCCCTTAATAAGGTTGAAATGGACGCATTTGTAATGGCAACGAGGCGTTATGAAGCGTTTCTATCTGTAGTCCGGTGATGTATCACGGACGTGCATTCCTTCTGAACACGATGCACGTCCGTGATACATCACCGGACTACAGATAATACAGAGAAATTTCTTCTCCTCTCTTATTGTTTTCTTAGGTAGATAGATAATTATTAATCTTGATAGAACACTATTTAACACTCTCTTAACATTCCGATAACATTCATGAGTTACGATGTTTATGTAAATGTTTGTGTGTATGAAACCTATCCAGAAGGCAAGGAGTTCTTCTTTGTATGATAGAAAAATTATCTGGCTCTCTCTCGACTGATGGGAAGGAGCGTTCTACACGCCCAGCCACTCATGCGGTTCTGACGGCTCTCGACGAAAGTGCGTTTACTGGATTCCACTGGAAGGCGATGATTACATCGGGCATGGGGTTCTTCACCGATGCCTACGACCTCTTCATTATTGGTGTTGCCCTCTCGTTGTTGGCTCCTATCTGGCATTTGAACACGCTGGAAGTGAGTCTGCTCGGTAGCACATCACTCCTCGCCGCCGCAGTAGGCTCTCTGCTGTTTGGACGACTTGCCGATTATATCGGGCGTCACAGTATCTATGGCTGGACATTGATTGTGCTGGCTCTCGGTGCGATAGCATCGGCCTTTTCGCCCAATATCGTCTACCTGCTCATCTTCCGCTTCATTCTCGGTCTCGGCATCGGGGGTGACTATCCATTGAGCGCAACCCTGATGAGCGAGTATGCCAATCGTCGTGATCGTGGCAAGATGATTACACTGGTCTTCTCAATGCAAGCAGTGGGTCTGATTCTGGGACCATTAGTTGCGCTGCTCCTGCTCTTTTCGGGCATCAATCATGACCTCACATGGCGTATTATGCTCGGTCTCGGTGCTGTACCTGCACTGGCAACCTTCTATCTTCGCAGACAAATCGCGGAGACGCCACGCTATGCCCTCGCAATGCAAGGTGATGTGGCTGGTGCGGAACGCACTTTACAGCAGGTTACACGTACCGCTTCAAATAATACAGTGAATACTACTCCGCAACAGACAAAAGCTACGACATCACAGAAATCGCGTCCGAGTCGCTCATGGATGCACCTGTTCCTACGCCAGCCCTATCTACGCTGGTTGATTGGCACGGCGGTAAGCTGGTTCTTACTCGATATTGCCTACTATGGCACGACCATTTCGAGTCCGCTCGTCATCAAATCGCTCAATTCGCATAACACACTGACGACCACGATGCTTTATACGCTGCTCATCTTTGTCGTCGCGGCACTGCCGGGCTACATTCTGGCGGCCTTCACGATTGACCGACTTGGGCGCAAGTGGATACAATGCTTCGGTTTCGCCATGATGACGGTTGCTTATGCCTTGATTGCCTTCATTCCAGCAATCTCGTCAATCGCGCTTCCGTTCCTGCTCGTCTACGGCGTTAGCTACTTCTTCGCCGAGTTCGGGCCGAACGTAACCACCTTCGTCTATCCGGCAGAGGTGTTTCCGGTGATGATTCGCACGACGGGACATGGTATAGCTGCCGCGCTTGGCAAAGTTGGAGCCTTCATTGGCGCACTACTCTTCCCTTTGTTGCTGAGTAGCTTCCATCTGCCCGGTGCAATGACATTTGCCGCCTGTGTCTCGCTCGTTGGCCTCGTTGTCACCTTCTTCCTGCTTCCTGAACCCAAACAGCGTTCATTGGAAGACATCTCGAATGAATATCAGGTGACGGCAGAGCCGCAAGCAGAGCTTGTTGCGGAACGCTAACCGTTGTAGATCTCAAACTCGCAACCATGTTGTGACGTGATTTATCACGTGCGTATACCATTCGATAACGGACGGACGTGATAAATCACGTCACAACATGGTTGCGATCTTCATCGTTGCACCCTGCTCTTTTCTCGCCTTCCCTTTTGCAGTATACTGTGCATACCTATCCATTTGGATATGAGCATGATTGTATAGAGAGGTGAGCAAGTAGAGCATGGCAAAAAAGGCACTGGCACAGGAGTTGAAGCAGGTTCGAGAAGATATTCTCCATATTGGAACGCTCGTCGAAGACGCTTTACGTGATGCACTTGTTGTCTTACAGAACTGCGACGAGCGAAAGGTGAAGAGTATTATCGAGAATGATATGGTTATTGATCGACTGCGACTGGCTCTTGAGACACGTGTGATGCGCTTGTTTTCGCTGTATCGCCCTATCGTCGGACAAGATTTGCATTTGCTTGTCGCCTCCTTCACTATAACACGCGCCCTTGAACGAAGCGGTGATGGCGCGGTCAGCATCGCCAAAAATACGCTACAACTCCCTTTTGAAGAGGGAAAGCCACATGTGTACAGTCAACTTCCGCTTGATGAAAAAGGGTATGTATCAGAATTCTCAATTATCCAGGGGTTGTTGCAACTGGGAATAGAGGTGCAACGTATTCTTTCCGAGACGATGAAAGCGTTTGTACAGGGTGATGTCGTAGCGGCGCGTTACATCATCGAGGAAGATGATGTAGTCGATGTACGCTATCATATGGTACGTCACGATTTGATGAGTAACTTGAAGGGAATGCGAGCTCTTGTTGCTGTAAGGCAGGATGAGAAGATGCTACAACGAGCCACCTATCTGCTCTGGATGGCTCACAAGCTAGAGCGTATCTCCGACCACTGCACCACCGTCTGCGAACAAATTATTTTCGTATATGACGGCAAATAGTTATTTTCAACGTTTATGAGTGTGTATTTCCATACAGTATCATCAATAAATGGGTGATACAATGAAACGTATACAAGACAGACGTAGCGTATAATTGTGCAGTACCAGAAGGGATGCCAACACTCATGGGATACTATCGCCGTAATCGCTATCGAAACCGTCGTCGCGGCCCCCTTGGTGGGCTTGCAGGCGTCATCTTTCTCGTTTTCCTATTCCTCGCCTTTGTAACAGGACATTTTTTGACACTGCTTTTTGTTGGACTGGCCTTCGCATCGCTGTTTGGCTCCGTTTCGACGCTCAACCCACGAGGTTTGTATGGCGGTTTACAGGGTTTCATCTGGTTTATGGGATTGGCACTGTGCTTCGCTATTGGCTTCTGGCCCTGGATTCTCTTGCCTATCATCATCTCTGCATTCCTGGGTGTCTTGATTCGTCCAATCATGGCTTTGCTGGTTGGCCTGGGTATATTCGGTGCGGTCAATATGATGAATCAGGCAAATCAAGCACAGCAACCGTATCCGTACTACCAACCCTCGCAACCGCAGGAACAGCCGCCAACCTATCAAGACCCGAATGCACAACCGTATCAACAATCTTACGATCCCTATCAGCAAGGCTATCAACCTGCACCGCAGCCACAGACCTATCAGTCCGGTGAGCAACAATACTATTACCCACAGAATCAGCCACCACAGCAACAGCAATACAATCAAGGACAATCTTACGAGCAACCACAATCACAATATCCGCAAGAAATGCCCCCACCCCAACAATAGGGTGTAATGTGAACCTTATCGCAATCAGGCGAGAGAGCGATGTAGGGACAGATGTATCACGTCCGCCTGGAATGATCGACCTCCAGGCGGACGTGATACATCTGTCCCTACATCGGTTCTCTGCCTTCATAATGAAATTTCTCACACGGCTACAACCTATGACCTTTATGCATCGTACAAAAGAGCGAAGCCTATTTTTGTTCATTGTATGAAAATCATATCTCCTGACTCGATAGAGGAGACGGACGCATGGATGATCAGGATCAATATGGGCGATATATGTCCCAACAGCCTCAGCAGATACATGGCAATCAAAACGATAATAGCAATGTCCACTATAACGGTTTCGCAAATACTCAATCCTATCCTAACTCCGATTATGCACAACCTTCAACAGGCTCTACGGGTCAGCAACAGGTGATGTATGGCGAGTATGCGGAACAGCGTCAACATCATGAAGGTGAATATCGTGGCTACGAGGTGTATGGAGCGCACGAATATTATACTGGCAATGGTGAGAAACTGCGACCTATGCAACCAGTACGACACAGAAGGAGATGGTTCTGGCCTTTACTTGTGCTTTCTCTCCTTTTAGTGATGATGGTCGGAAGTATCTTTGGTTATCGAGATGGACACGATGTACAGTTGGGTCATAGCATCATGGGTGGTATACAGAAACATGATTTCATGAGACCCGGTGATGGTGGGAAGTCAGATACACAGCAGGTAAATCTTCCAACCGGAATGACTCCGACCCTTACCATTAATGATACGAATGGTTCTGTCGTGGTGAACGCTATCAATGGAATGAGTAATGTTGTTACTATTACCGTTAACTCTCAAAGCGGTGACAATACAAATGATGCTGCTATAAATCTGGATAAGCAGCATGACGTTTTGTCTATCAACACGACAAATTTTAGTGATGTATCTGACATTGTTGTGACGACGCCGAGTAATGTGAATGTGCAGGTGCAGAGTGGTTCAGGTGACGTACAATTGCAGAATATTACTGGACAGGTGAATGTACAGGATAACGATGGTGCGGTCAGCGTAGATAAAATTATTGGTAATGTTGCAATAAGCACCACGAATGGCTCGATTTCGGCGAATGCTATAAGTGGGCAAGTCAATTTGACGAGCCAGGGTGGAGACATCAATCTCACGCAAATGGCTCTCAATAGCCAATCATCACTAAAGTCTCAGCGTGGCTCAATCTCTTTTGCCGGTTCTCTCGATTCAAAGGGAAGCTATACCTTTGAGACTGTCGATGGAGACATTCATCTTGCTCTTCCATCTGATGCCAGCTTCCACCTTACAGGTACATCCAGTAATGGTAATGTCCACAATGATTTTAATGGTAGTGATGTGGGAGGTGCGCCACGTCCTTCACTCAATGTGAGCAGCCAGAATGGAGATATTACAATCTCGCAAGGCCAATAGTGTTGAATAACCTGTAATGTTTGCAATTGTGCCACTCTATGCGGTATGCTCACATGGAGTGGCATGTTCGCGTGGACGAGCAGAAAAATCATGTTGCGGAGAGCGATGTATGAGTGAACAGCATGAGCAAGCAACAGGAAGCGTGGAAGAGGCACGTGCAGCAGTCGTGGCAACAGAAAAGGCTGTGCGCATTGCAGTAGAGCGTGCGCGTGAGGTAACACTGCGCCTGGAACGATTGGGAAGTGGTCGTCATCTCTCGCATGAACTGACCGAAATCGAAGTGGAGATTGACCACGCATGGCAGGCTATGCATGAAGCAGAGCAGCGAGTCTATCAGATAGAGCAATCGCAGCAAACACAGCAGACACAACAGAGTATAGATAATGTGCGACCCTCAGTAGATACCACTTCTGATAATGAAGAGACGTTGTTGACGAATGGAATTTCACAACAGCAAGTGGCCTCTTCTCAAGAGGCAGAGATTTCTACTCCTGCACAAACAGCAAATATCCAGGAAAACGAGAAAACTGAAGAGGTGCAGATACGTCCGCGTGATGTGGTAACGCGCACGAGCCGTATCGAACAGCTTGAGCGAGTCGAGCGC